>CAZKNQ010000038.1:0-7502 GCA_964554225.1 uncultured Candidatus Planktophila sp. | reverse complement strand
CTGTTGCCTGTGGGTTTAGGTCGTACTTATCGCCAGTGTCCTTCTTCTTTTGGATTGGTGAGATAACACCATATGTAGCCAAGTAGTTGAAGTCAGCAATTGACTTGTTCAAGTTAAATGTAATTGTGCGGTTATCGGAAGAACAAGAGACTGCCTTGTTAAATGCAGCTTGTGCTGCTTTGGTGCTCTTGTATGGACCGACGTAGATTGAATTTCCATCTTTATCTTTTGGAATATCAAGCCATGAAAGCAAGTAGGTAGGTCCGTTGTTGATTACATCTTGTGCAAATACACGAGATGTTCCGTATTGGACGTGCTCACATGTAATTGGAGTTCCATCTTCAAACTTTGTGCCTGGACGAAGCGTGAACTTCCATGTCTTAGCAGAGTTGCTTGGAACACCAGTGTTGGTTGCTAGATCTGGAACAAGGTTTGCTCCTGCAGCACCTGGGACTGGGTTGTATGCAACCAAAGTACGAGTGTGAAACGAGTTCATAAACGCGAGGTCGCGTCCTGTGTAGATACGGCTTGGATCTAGGTGATCAAGACGTGGTTCGTGCTCGAGCAGTGTAAGAATTCCACCGGTCTTTGGAGTAGTAGCAGCATTTGCAACTGTTGATCCTGAAACCAATGCGGTTCCAAGAAGCAAAGCGCTTGCAGATGCAACGACTACGGCACGACGAAGAGCGAAACGAGGGCTCATTCCGTAATCCTTTCGATTGGGGGCGCCTTCACTCAGCCATTTCCATGGATGAACTCAGACGCTAGTGGCTTGAGTTAAGCAGAAAATGTCTTAAATGTGAATACTGCTCGGTAGCAAAAGGGGTGATTTGACGCGCTATAAATAAACGTTATCTAGCCGTTACTTGTCGGCTCTTGGGTTGGGTCCGACAGGTTTACTTGTCGGCACGAGGATCTAGCGCATCGCGCAAGGCATCGCCGACCAGGTTAAAGGCTAGAACCACGATGACCAGTGAGGCTGCCGTAATTAAGAAGAAGCTCGGCATTACCGTTACGTAGCGAGTGGCATTTGAAAGCAGGATTCCCCAGGTCGATGCAGGTGGTTGAACACCAAGACCTAAGAAAGAGAAGACCGCCTCGGATGCGAGGTAGCCGGGAAGGGAAAGTGAGACAACAACGATCACCGGCGCCCACAGGTTTGGAACAAGTTCTTTCAAAATAATGCGACGGCGCGTTGCACCCATTGCTTGTGCGGCTGTGACAAATTCACGTTCGCGTAAGGAGAGAACTTGTGAGCGAATGAGTCGCGAAAATCCGGGCCATCCAAAAAAGGAGAGGAAGATAATTAAAAATGTAACGCGAGCGCCATTTCCCTCAACAATTCCAGTTTTTTCAATTCGATCAACCATTGGTTCGCTAAGTGCAACGATCATAAAAAAGGCAGGGAAAGCAAGTAGGAAGTCTGTAAATCGTCCAAGGTAACCATCAACGCGGCCGCGGAAATAACCGCCAACAATTCCGACAAAGAAACCGATTGTTAACGCTGTAGTGGTCGTAAGAATTGCGATCATAAAAGAAATTCGAGATCCATACAAAAGCTGCGCAAGCAGATCGCGTCCAGTACCTGGAATTACCCCCAGCGGATGTTCCCTGCTAAAGCCAGCAAGATCACCTCTAGGAACTCCACTGCTATCTAAACCATCTAAATTCAGATCGCTTGGATTGATTCCTAAAATACGACAAACAATTGGAGCAAAGAGAGACATACTTAAGAGCAAAATGCTTATTCCGGCCGCGACCATTCCTACTTTATTTCGCTTAAAGCGGCTCCATGCGATTTGACGGGGGCTACGGCCCGCTATTGCAAGGCCAGTGGTAGTTGGTTCGTCAACTTCTGAGTTGGCGGCTGAGTTGAGAGACATGCGGGCTACTCTATACTTATGGGTAGTAATTAGTCATCTGCTTACTGAAATTTATCTTGGAGGCCTTAATGTTTAGCGTTAAATCACCCCGCACTGGTTCTAAATTTCTACCAATCGGAATCGCCCTTGCCCTTTCGCTAACTCTTACCGCATGTGGCGGTGACGAGGTTGCCCAAGTTGATGATCAATCACTCGTAACCGAAGTTGAGGAAGCGCCGCAAGCATCAGGCGGATTCGACGCTCCCGTCGTCACACCAGATAAAGTCTCATACACACTTTCCTCACCTGCCAGTTTCACTCCAGGAAAATTTGCATCCGGAATGCTCCCAGGACAAACCAACGAACGCTTCAACGTCACTGTTGTAAATGGTTCTGCTGCCGATTTGGATTTAGCAACACTTATCGTTAAGGGAACCACTACAACTGGCGAATGTGTAGATATCTTTGATGGCGATAATCAAATGGAGGGCGCACCAATTACTCCGCTAGCGCCAGGTGCGACAGCAACCTTCTCTTGGGGACTGTCTTGCCCAGGTAAGGGTGGCGAAGAAATCTCAGTTACTCTTTCAAATGGAGTAACTACTTTGATTGAAGTGGCTGGAAAACTCGCTTAAATAAGCAAAATAAATTAAGTAATCGGGTAAATAGCCCGTTCACGCTATCTGCGGGGGCGGGCTATTTCTTTGCCTTATCCGTGCTGCGTTTCAAATAGGCAAATAATGGAATCGGTGCAAGAACCCCAATCGCCATTGTTAAAACCCAAAGTTGTTCAAGATTTGCACCAATCATTAGCCCAGCAATAGCCGGACCTGCGATTCCCGAAATTCCCCACTGCAAACTAGTAAGAGCGCTTGCGCGTCCGCGGATATGTTCTGGAGCAAGTTCTTGTGTCAACGCCGGACTTGTCGGTGCATGGACCATTTCACCAAAGGCGAAGATCAATTGGCTAATACAAAGTGCAATTCCGGCCATAAACATCGACAAGTAAGGAGAAATGCCAACAGCTAGCCAAGATAGCGCCCATATGATGCCTACAGAAATAAGGGCTGTGTACTTTGAATAATTAGCAATTAACTTTAAAACTAACGGTTGGAAAGCCACAATGGCAAAGGTATTTACGCCAAAGATGATCCCCAGCCAATTTGGCGCTAAATCAAGATATTGCGTTGCATAAATGGGAAGCCCCGATTGCAACGGTCCATATCCAAAAGTTAAAAGAATAATTCCTGCGAAAGTAAGTATTGATAACTCTTTAATCGCAAAGAGCTCTCGATAGCTACCCTTTTCAGGCTCATGCTCTTTGGCTACATACTTGCCTGCATGAGGAGTATTGAGCCCCCAGATAAAGAAGATAAAGACAAAGTAGGTTAAAGCATCAATAAAATACATAATTTGATAAGAAAGTATTGAATCTTCACGAATAATCAGGGCTGAAATGAATCCTCCGACACCAAGGCCTAAATTCATCAACATAAAGTTAAAACCAAAAATCTTGGTGCGGTCGTTAATAGGTGTAACTCGAGTCAAAATCACCATCTGTGAAGGCCAAACACATTGACCACCAAAAGCAAAGAGAGTTATTGCAATTAGCGCATGTGCTTGAGTTGTTACAAAAGCAAAGGCAAGGGCTGAAAAACCCGAAATGACAAGCCCCGCGAGCATCACAATCTTTGGTCCGATGTGATCCACCAGCGAACCAAGTGGTGGGGTGCAGATAATCCCAAAGAGTGCTCCCCAAGCCATTACTGCGCCGCCAAATGCGATAGAAAAACCTCGGATATCGTGGAGGTAAACCATCAATAGCGAGAGTGTCATGCCACGACCAATAGCGCTGAGAGCGATTCCCGCAACAATGCGTCGCGAATGCGGATTTAAAAGAGAAGTGAACTCTTGAAAGGGCGCTTTTCGTGCGAACATCAGGGCAGTCTATATCTGAGACAATAACGCTTGTGTCGAATCCAGCAGCAAAAAACTTCTCATTTGAGATAAAGAAAAGCGCGGAAAATTCTCTGGCGCGCGTTGGCACACTTTCTACTCCGCACGGCGATATTCAAACTCCAGCGTTTATTCCAGTTGGCACAAAAGCCACCGTTAAAGCTGTTTTACCTGCGGCGATGCAAGATCTTGGTGCACAAGCCTTATTAGCAAATGCTTATCACCTCTATTTACAGCCCGGACCTGATGTTTTAGATGAGGCCGGTGGTTTAGCCCAATTTATGAATTGGCCAGGACCGACTTTTACCGATAGCGGCGGCTTTCAAGTGCTCTCACTCGGTGTTGGATTTAAAAAGGTATTAGCTATGGATGCGAAGACTTTCCGATCAGACCAAGTTATTGCTGGCAATAAAGAACGTTTAGCTCATGTAGATGATGATGGAGTTACCTTTAAATCGCACCTGGATGGTTCGATGCATCGCTTCACCGCGGAAATTTCGATGCAGATCCAACATAAAATCGGCGCCGACATAATCTTCGCCTTTGATGAATGTACAACGTTGCATAACACCCGTCCTTACCAAGAGCTCGCAATGGAACGCACCTACGACTGGGCAATCCGTTGCTTAGATGAACATAAGCGTTTAACTGATGTGCGTAGCGATAAGCCTTACCAAGCGCTCTTTGGCGTTATTCAAGGCGCGCAATATGAAGATCTCCGAAAGAAAGCAGCGCACGATTTAGGCACTTTGTCATCCTCGGGAATCGAATTTGATGGCTTTGGCATAGGTGGGGCGCTAGATAAATCATCGCTTGGCACAATCGTCGGCTGGGTAAATAGCACCTTGCCCGAAAATAAGCCAAAACATTTGCTTGGAATTGGCGCACCTGAAGATTTATTCGTTGGTGTTGAAAACGGTGTAGATACTTTCGACTGCGTTCTTGCTTCACGCATCGCTCGTTCTAGCGCCGTTTACACAATGCAAGGGCGATTCAATCTCTCTAATGCACCGTACGTACGTGACTTCAACCCGATTGATGATGAGTGCGATTGCTATACCTGTACCAATTTCACACGCGCTTACTTGTGCCATTTATTCCGCGGTAAAGAGATGGTTGCCGCAACACTGGCAACGATCCACAATGAACGCTTCGTAGTTCGTTTAGTTGATCAAATGCGTCAGGCGCTAATTGATGGCAACTTTATAGATATGAAAAAGGAATTCTTAGGGCGCTACGCCCATAGATCTGGTCAATCTCGCGATTAACTAGTGATTAATTAGCGCCCCACTTTTTCAAGAAAGTTTCACGATCCATCTCATAAATATCTTCCGGGCCATCTTCCTCATCAATCTGCTGTCCTTTGAAGTCAAAACCAAAGTATTTAATGACTGCTATTGAGGGAAGATTTTCGGGACTTACCGTGTAACGAAGTATCTTCACCTCGGGAAAAGTTAAGACCCAGCGCCACATGCCGAGCAGCGCTTCTTTTGCGTATCCCTGGTTTTGATACTGAGTCTCAATTCCAAGCCCAATCTCCATCATTCCCTGCTCATCTGGTGCGCCATGAAAACTGGTGCTTCCGATGACTTCACGGTTCTCCTTTAGAACAATCCAACGCACGAACCATTTATTGGTTGCTGGGTCTGCCTTTACTTGCGGCACGCGCCAGGCAAGTGGTCCTTGAAAATCAATCAAGGTACGAAGCGGATTGGTGAAAGTCTCACCAACGAGTGCGAAGGTATCGTCACGTTTTTCAAAGAGATCAATAAGTCGATCAGCTGCAATATGGTGCAGTTCAAGTCTTGCGGTTGAGATAACTGGTTGTTTCAAATGCACTTACCGTGCGCCAACCTTCGGCAGGTGCCAATCAAATCGAATAGAAAGTTCGCGAACAATGATGACGACCAGACCTGCTGATAGTGCAACAAAACCAGAATTCAACCCGAAGTAATCGCCTGTTACATAGACAAGCGATCCGGCTAGACAAGATGTACCAATAGTTTCACGGTGAAGCAAAACTGGCTCAACTTGGCAAAGCACATCGCGGAGCAGGCCACCAGTAACTGCGCCAATTAATCCAAGTACTACGGCGGCGAAAAATGGTGCTCCATTGGTGAGAGCAAATTGTGCACCAGAGACAGAACAGAAAGCTAAACCAAGTGTGTCAAGGGTTAAAACAACTCGTCCTACCGGACTTGTTCGTTTAATTGCTAAGGTAATTAACACTGCAATTACAACGCCTGCGAATAACCAGGTGTGTAAAACCCAAGGTGGCCGCTCCCCAAGAAGAAGATTGCGGAAAGTTCCACCGGAGAGCGATGCAATGGCTGCGATAAATGCGATACCGCCGTAATCCAAACCTTTATCTGCTGCGATACGCGCACCAACCAGCGCAAAGGCAAAGGTGCCAGCTAGGTCAAGGATATTTACTAGAAGTTCTAGATCCACTTTCAAAGTATAGAAGGGTTTGACTAGAGAATATAAAGGCTCTTCGCTTTCGCCACGGCTTCTTCTCTTCCTGATGCTCCAATTTTCCGATAGATATTCTTGAGATGAGTCTTCATCGTATTTAATGAGACATGGAGATTTGTGGCTATCGCACTTATTGGCACGCCAGTTGCCAGATGGCGCAAAATCTCTAATTCACGCTTAGTCAGGGCAGCGCTAAGCATCCCAGTATTTTCTGTTCTATCCTTTAAGCGTGAAGTTATCAAGGAGGCCAATTCCTCAAGATAGACAGTAGGTTTTTCACTCGCTATTTTTATAATCAAATTAAGAATTTCAGCATTTTGGCGTAAGAAGGTTTCCTTTGCGCCAACTCGAGCGCCAATTTCCAGAGCCTTTTTCATAGAGTTCAAAGCTAGCGTCTCTTTTTCGATGTTAACTTCAGCTTCAGAAAGCAACTTATAAATCTGATCCTTCGCATTTAGATCAGGAAGGTCGGAGACAACGAAACTTTGTGATTTCTTTCCAGTTTGCTCAGCGTGTATTGGGCGGATTCTTTCAACCAGAAGAAAGTCAGGTAATCGCTCAAGCAGTACACCTACGCGCTCCCAATCTTTCATCGTATATCGGATAAAAAGCTCTGTTAGGTCACAATATGTAATTAGTCCATTTCTTAAGCTCATAGCTAGGCAACGATCCCTACCCGCCCGAACCAATTCGAGGGCTGCTAAAGACTTACCTTTCAAAGCTAGTTCTCGAGCAATAAAACTCTCCGCTACATAACTCCAGACTGGTTGCGACCAAGAATTTGCTAAATTTCTTATCTGTTCGAATAGGACCTGAGATTCTTGTATTTGAGAAAATTCCAATAAACATCTTGCCCGAACATACATGGCATCAAGTGGTCCAAAAATTCCTGCATAACCATATCGAGCCGCTTGTGCTATCACATTATTTGCAACTAAAAATGCATCTTTAAACTCTCCCTGACTTAGTAATGTGGATGCATCTATAGCATTTAAAAAATAGAGAACTAAATTGGAATTATTGTCTCCTGCTATTTTTTTAGCCTCTGCTTGCAAGGCCATCAAATCGGAGGCTTTATCGTAAATTATTGATTTTGAAGCCATCACTCTCAAAATTGAAATTTTGTCTGCTACTCCTAGGTCAAGTTGTGAGTCGCTCTCGCTTCGGACTTTTCTATAATCCATTTCCAGATCTTCAGTTAGCCCAAGA
>CAZKNQ010000037.1:0-7511 GCA_964554225.1 uncultured Candidatus Planktophila sp. | reverse complement strand
GTGCAGATTACCGCTTGGAAGACAGTTCTAAGTGGGAAAAGTATTACGGTGGTGCTCACGCTGGAACATGGACCTATGGCGCCCCAGAGCTTCCAGGAGCTCGTTCTGCAATCGCAAAGGCGACGAGAGTCGCCAATCCTGGTTGCTATGCAACAGCGATAGCGCTCGGAACGGCGCCTGCAGCAAAGATTGCCGACACTAGCGATGTAGTTGTTGTCGCTGCTTCCGGTACTACTGGAGCTGGTCGTAGCGCAAAGATTAATCTGATTGCTAGCGAAGTTATGGGAAGCCTGACTTCCTATAAATTTGGCGGAGTTCACCAGCACACACCCGAAATAGAGGAAGCGCTTACTCGTGCCACGGGGACTGCAGCAAAGATCTCGTTCACGCCGATTCTTGCACCGATGCCGCGCGGAATTCTGGCAACGATTACTATGAAACTAAACTCCGCAATGACGACTGAGGCAGCGCATAGGATTTATGCAGAAGCATATAAAGGCGAAGAATTTGTAAAGGTGTTGCCGCTTGGGCAAATGCCACAAACATCTTCAGTTCTTGGAAGCAACTATGTAGCGATACAAGTCGCAGTTGATGAGCACACCAATCGTGTAGTTGTAAGCGTGGCAATAGATAATTTAGTAAAAGGCGCTGCTGGACAAGCAATACAGAACGCCAACATCATCTGTGGGCTTCCTGAAAACCTTGGACTAACCGATATGGGTCTTGGGGTATGAAACTTCCTAACGGTTTCACCGCCGCCTCCTGTGCCGCAGGGTTAAAGAGTTCGGGAGCGTTGGATTTAACGCTGATTGTTAATAATGGCCCCAAATTTGATGCGGCAGCGGTTTACACATCAAACCAGGTTGTGGCGGCGCCAGTTATTTGGAGCAAACAAGTTACGAAGGAAAGAATTGTTCGCGCAGCAATTCTTAACTCAGGTGGGGCAAACGCCTGCACTGGGCCACAAGGTTTTGCTGACACCCATAGAACAGCTGAGCATGTAGGTGAAGTCCTCGGTATTTCATCTGGTGAAGTAGTTGTCTGCTCAACTGGTTTGATCGGTGAACTACTGCCTATCGGGAAGATTATTTCTGGCGTTGATCAGATTTCCAAATCACTTTCCAATGACTCGTTGCAAGATGTGGCTAGTGCAATTATGACTACCGATAGCGTTTCCAAAATCGCCATCTTAAAGAACGAACAGTTCGAAGTTTCTGGCGTTGCCAAGGGCGCCGGAATGCTGGCGCCGGCATTGGCTACGATGCTTTCAGTTGTAATGACAGATGCCGTTTTGCCAGATAACGCACAGGAGATATTCCAAAGAGTCTGTGATCGCACCTACAACCGAATCGATTCTGATGGTTGTACATCGACAAACGACACTGTGTTGCTGATGGGTTCTGGCGCTAGTGGATTTGCTCCAAGCGATTCTGAATTAGAGAGCGCGCTGATGGAAGTCTGCGGTTCTTTATCCCAACAACTAATTGCAGATGCCGAAGGGTCTACCAAGACCGTTGCGATCGAGGTCAAGAACGCTGCTTCTGAAAGTGATGCGGTAGAGGTTGCTCGAGCATGCGCCCGAAATAATTTATTGAAATGTGCGATCTTCGGTGGAGATCCAAACTGGGGCAGAGTGCTTGCGGCGGTCGGAACGGCGCGAGCTCACCTAAATCCACTAGATATCGATGTCACTCTTAACGGGGTACAAGTTGCTAAGTCGAGTGCGCCTTTCGAGGATCGAAACAAAGTCTCTTTTGAAAATCGTTTAGTTAGGATTGAAGTTGATCTGAAGGTTGGTTCTAGTAACGCAACTGTCTTCACCAACGATCTCTCACATGACTATGTTCACGAGAACTCGGCCTACGCCACATGATCGTCGTTAAATTCGGTGGCCACGCCATGAAAGATGAGAATGGCGGATTCGCTAAAGCGATCGCAGACGCGCAAGCGAGGGGTGTAAAGCTAGTTGTTGTCCACGGTGGTGGCCCACAGATCGATGCTGCGCTCAAAGCAGAAGAGATATCTTCAGAATTTATCGGGGGATTCCGTGTCACCACCCGTGAAATCTTCGAAGTAGTTGAAAGAGTCTTAGTAAACGAAGTTGGGCCAGAAGTTGTTAATTCACTTCGCAGAGCCGGCGTCAACGCTGTTGCGCTATCGGGTCGCACTAGCGAATGCTTAATCGCCGAGCCACTTCGTAAATTAGTTGACGGCTCACCTGTTGATCTAGGTTTAGTCGGAACCATCACGGCAGTAAATCCACAGGCTATAAATAGCGCCCTCAAAGGCGGTCAGGTTCCAGTGATCTCACCGATTGCCACCGATGAAAACTTTAAAGGAGGACTTAACGTCAATGCCGATCTTGCTGCGGCTGCCATCGCTGGTGCTTTAAGCGCTGAAAGTCTGATCATCATGACCGATGTCGCGGGCATCTATCGCTCATGGCCTGATACTTCATCTCTGATTTCATCTATCTCTTACGCCGAACTAGATGGTCTGAAAGCGACATTTGCCGAAGGCATGGCACCAAAAGTTAAAGCATGCCTAGATGCGATTGACGGTGGAGCAAGTGCAGTAAGAATTATTGATGGAACCGATCCATCGGCCTTCGCAATGGCGTTAGGTAACTCTGGCGGAACGTTGGTGATTAGATGAGTCCAGTCAAGAAGGCAGCGGCAACTACATGGAGCGATGTAATGCAGTTGAATTACGGAGTTCCGGATATCAACTTAGTTTCAGGAAAAGGCCTATTAGTAACTGATTCAAAGAAGCAGAAGTATCTGGATTTCCTTGGTGGCATCGCTACAAATATTCTCGGCCACGCGCATCCTGCGATAGTTAAGGCGGTCTCCACACAAGTTGCAAAGCTTGGCCATGTCAGCAATTTTTATAGCCATCCATCAGGTCTTGCCTTAGCGAAGAAGTTGCAGGAGATGACCGGAGATAACACAGCAAGAGTCTTTTTCTGCAATTCAGGTGCGGAGGCGAATGAAGCGGCGCTGAAACTCTCTCGTAAAACAGGAAAGACGCGAATTGTTGCAACAACGGGCGCATTCCACGGTCGCACCATGGGAGCGCTTTCGTTGACTGGCCAAGAGAGCAAGCGTGCGCCGTTTCGGCCTTTACTCAAAGATATTAAGCACGTGCCATTCGGTGATATATCAGCGATGTACAAGGCGGTCTCAAAGAAAACGGCGATGATTATCGTTGAACCAATTCTTGGTGAAGCCGGAGTTGTAACTCCACCACCAGGCTATTTGAAAGAGTTACGTTCTCTATGCAATAAACATGGGGTACTGCTTGTATTTGATTGCGTTCAAACTGGCATGGGACGAACTGGAACTTGGTTTGGTTATGAGCACGAAAATATTCGTCCCGATGTGATCACCTTGGCAAAGGGGATCGGCGGCGGCCTTCCACTTGGCGCGATGATTACCCTCGGCAGTGCAACTCCACAATTTGAGCCAGGCGAGCACGGAACCACCTTTGGAGGTAATCCAATTGCTGCGGCTGCTGGACTAGCCGCAATCTCAGTTATCGAAAAGAACCGGTTAATGTTGCAAGCAAAGAGTTTTGAAAAGCGCTTGAAGATAAAGATTTCAGCGATACGTGGTGTTCGTGAGGTTCGAGGTAGGGGCCTTCTTATTGGAATCGCACTTGATGGTGAGTATGCGAAAGAGCTAGCCGCCCGATTGGCTAAAAATGGATTCCTTGTAAATGCGCCAAATCTAGAAACTATCCGTATTGCACCGGCGTTAATTGTCACCAAGGTTCAGATTGATAAATTTATTGCGGCTTTCGCAGAGGCGATGAAAGAGGTAACTAATGGCTAAGGTCTTGAATTCAAGTTCGGTATCCGCACGTCGTGCAAAGGCGATCGCTTTAATCAAGGCAGGTGTAGTTCATTCACAATCTGATTTGGTTAAGTTACTGAAGAAGGCTGGCTTCGATGTCACACAGGCAACGGCAAGTCGTGACCTCGAAGAGCTCGGGGCGGTTCGTTCACGTAACGATTCTGGCGAATTGATCTATCAACTTGGAACGACCGCGGATGGTTCTATTGCACGGTCAATGCCGCTACCTTCCGATCTGATTCTCTCGGTCGAATCCTCTGGCAACCTTGCTGTAGTTCGCACACCACCAGGCGGAGCACAATTTTTAGCGAGTTCACTTGATAACGCAGGCCTTGAAAACATCATCGGCACTATCGCCGGCGACGACACGGTCTTAGTTGTATCGAAGAAGGCCACCGGTGGGGCCGATCTTGCGAAAGAATTACTCAACTTCGGCGCAGGCGCAAAACGCGGATCTGCAAAACGAAAGGCGAAGAAATAATGGCTCTGTGGGGTGGACGTTTCTCTGATGCACCCGCTGATGCGGTCTTTGCGCTTTCACGAAGTGTTGACTTTGATTGGCGCCTTGCGCCATACGATCTGCGCTCATCTTTAGCACATCTGCGCGTGCTTAAATCTTCAGGGCTTCTTAAAGAGAATGTTGCGAGTCAGATAGAAGATGCGCTTCGTGAATTAATTGATGAAGTTGCTGTAGGAAAGTTTCTTCCAGCCGAGGATGACGAGGATGTTCATAGCGCTCTCGAACGTGGCCTAACCGAAAAGATCGGTGATGTTGGGGGAGCCCTTCGCGCGGGTAGGTCTCGCAATGATCAAGTAGCGACAGATCTAAAACTCTTCGCCATCGACCACATGATGGAAATCGCCCAGATGATCTTGGATCTTCAAAAGTCCCTCGCAGCAAAAGCGGCAGAGTATGGCGATGCGCCAGCGCCCGGGTTTACTCACATGCAGCATGCGCAACCAATTCTCTTCGGGCACGAATTAGCAAAACATATCCATGCTTTTTCTCGCGATCTCGATCGAATTCAAGATTGGTTAAAGCGCACATCAGTAAGTCCACTTGGTTCCGGTGCACTTGCTGGATCAGGTCTTGGCATAAAGCCAGAAGTAACTGCGAAGGATTTAGGTTTTGCATCGCCGTCTGCAAATAGCATCGATGGCGTCTCCGATCGTGACTTCGTTGCCGAGGCGCTCTTTATTATTTCAATGGTCGGGGTTCACCTTTCTCGTATCGGAGAAGAGTGGTGCATCTGGGCTACTTCTGAATTTGGATGGGCGAAAGTTTCCGATGCCTACTCAACCGGTTCATCGATCATGCCGCAGAAGAAGAATCCCGATATGGCAGAACTGGCACGTGGTAAAGCTGGACGTTTGATTGGTAACTTAACCGGAGTTCTAGCGATGCTTAAAGGGCTTCCTTTTGCATATAACCGCGATCTTCAAGAAGATAAAGAACCACTATTTGATTCGATCGATACTTTGCTCCTTGTTCTTCCTGCAGTTACCGGGATGGTTGCCACGACAACTTTTGATCGCGCAAAGATGCTGGCTGCCGCACCGCAAGGTTTCTCACTTGCAACCGAGATTGCTGATTTCTTAGTGCGCGCTAACGTTCCATTCGCAGCGGCCCACGAAGCAGCGGGCAAGTGCGTTGCCCTTTGCGAGGCGAAGAAAGTTGCACTCCATGAATTAAGGGATCAGGATTTTGCGGGAGTTCATCCGCAACTAACTGCTGAAGTCCGTAAGGTGCTTACAGTTGAAGGTGCTATCGCTTCTCGGACGACGATTGGTGCAACCGGCGGCACGGCACTTTCCGCGCAGTTGGCGACAGCGAACTCCGACATCAAGGCTGCAGAAAAGAAATTGTCCGACCAAATGAGTGCATTCTCAGCGATGATGGGGGAGTGAACCTGAAAATGGCAACGCAATCAAAGGCGCTAATTGAAGATCTGAAATGGCGCGGACTCTTCTCACAATCAACCGATGAAACAGCCCTGATCCAGGCGCTATCAAAGCCGACCACTCTCTACATCGGCTTTGATCCTACAGCTCCAAGTTTGCATGTAGGAAACCTCGTTGTTCTGCTTGCCTTGCGCCGCTTCCAATTAGCGGGCCATATCCCAATCGCCCTTGTCGGGGGAGCCACTGGTCTGATCGGTGATCCCAGTGGAAAGAACGAGGAACGCAGCCTTAACACAACTGATGTGGTTGCAACCTGGGTGGAACGTATTCGCGTACAGGTTTCAAAGTATTTGGATTTTAACGCCAAAGAGAATGCAGCAATTGTTGCCAATAACCTTGATTGGACATCACCACTTTCGGCAATTGAATTTCTTCGCGATGTTGGAAAACACTTCAGCGTCAATCAAATGCTGGCAAAGGATTCCGTTTCATCACGCCTTGAAGCTGGTGGCATTTCATACACTGAATTTTCATACCAAGTTCTTCAATCATTCGATTTCCTAGAGCTTTTCCGTCGCCATAACTGCACACTTCAACTCGGCGGGTCAGATCAATGGGGAAATATCACTGCAGGTCTAGATTTAATTCGCCGTGTTGAATCAGGTAGCGCACATGCGCTAACGATTCCGTTGTTAGCTAAAGCTGATGGTTCTAAGTTCGGTAAAACTGCAGGAGGTGCCATCTGGCTCGACCCAGAGATGACTTCTCCATATGCATTCTTCCAATACTGGTTAAATACTGACGATAAAGATGTCATCAACTTCTTAAAGGTTTTCTCATTTAAATCACGTGAAGAAATTGAAGCGCTGGAAAAATCACACTCTGAAAACCCTGGCGCACGCGAAGCACATCGCGCACTCGCTCGCGAATTAACTTCGCTAGTACACAGCGCTGAAATTTGTGATCGTGTAGAAGCGGCAGCTCGCGCATTGTTCGGGCAAGGTGAACTTTCAGAGTTAGATGAGGCAACGCTTTCGGCAGCACTGGCAGAACTTCCCCGCACAACAGTTAAGGGTGGAGAACCGATTCCAACATGGGTTGATCTACTTGCGGCAACCGGCGTGGTCGATTCAAAATCTGCGGCCCGCCGCATCGTTAAAGAGGGCGGGGCGTATTTAAATAACGCCAAGATCTCTGGGGAAGACTTTGCCCCCTCAAAAAGCGACTTTTTATGCGGTAAATATGCAGTTTTGCGTAAAGGAAAGCGCGATCTCGCAGCTGTTGAGCTGCTCTAAAAGCCACGCGGGCTGGCGTTTTCGCAGTTTTTACGCATAAATATGCGATTTTTTGCCGATTCGGCAGCTATGACCAATCCCACTGGACTTCGGGTTAAGCCGATTTGACCCTCACGCTGGGCCCGCCTATAGTTACGCTCCTTGCTGTGTGAACGGACGATTAGGCCGTACAGCATCTTCCTCATTTAGCTCATAACTAGGCCGGTTTGACCGTGCCTGCGTGCATGGACTAGATTTGGCGGTCTGCCCTGAAAATCGGCCAAAAGCCGAAAAGCAGTGCGCATCCGTACCTTGAGAACTCAACAGCGTGCCATAAGTCAATGCCAGAGAATGGTGTTAATTCTCCATTCTCTAAATAAATACTTCAATGAAGTATCTGTAAAACACTGTTTATTCAGTGTTTGCAATACTCGTTGATTTCCTTTGGTAAAGACAAAATAAACGACAGTTTGTTTGTCTC
>CAZKNQ010000036.1:2472-7963 GCA_964554225.1 uncultured Candidatus Planktophila sp. | reverse complement strand
GTTAGGGCTACAAGGATCTTCTTCACGTAGTGCTCGCTTTCGTTAGCTGGTTGACGACCTCAGTTACCCAGGTCAGGAGAGAAGTATCCACTATTTCAGCGGTGGGATTAGACGGGTTCCATGCAGGGTTTTTCGGCAATGTGACCAGCGCTGTATTGGTTGGACCCTTATAGATAGAGCCTGGATACAACCGTGCAAGTCGTAATTGACGAGATTTTGGCAAGGAAATAGGTGAGAGGCGAAGGAATTTTCCAGTGGCAACTACTTCGCGGATTCCTTGTGATTTAGCAAGCGCACGTAATTGCGCAACGGCAAGTAATGCAACTGCTTCTTCGGGTAGTTCGCCGAATCTATCTAGCAACTCTTCACGAATTGATTGCACATCTTCAGGTTTAGCAACATCTGCTAAACGACGATAAAGATCAAGTCTTAGACGCTCTCCTGGTACATAACTTTCAGCCAGGTGTGCATTAACTGGAAGCTCGACTTTACATTCGTGGCTTTCTTCTTCTTTATCAATAATGCCTGTCTTGTAATCATTTACTGCCTCACCAACCATGCGCATATATAAATCAAATCCAACATCAGCAATATGTCCTGATTGCTCACCGCCCAGTAAGTTACCGGCACCGCGAATTTCTAGATCCTTAAGTGCAACCCGCATACCCGCACCTAAGTCTGTATTTGTAGCGATTGTTTTCAAACGATCTAGCGCAATTTCAGTAAGTGGTTGATCTTGCGGATAGAGGAAATATGCATACGCACGATCGCGACCGCGACCAACGCGGCCACGCAATTGGTGCAGCTGTGAAAGCCCGAAGTTTTCAGCGTGCTCGACAATTAAGGTGTTGGCATTTGCAATATCTAGGCCGCTTTCCACAATCGTGGTGCAGACAAGTACATCGAAGTCACGGTTCCAAAATCCCAGAATGACATCTTCGAGTGCGCCTTCAGACATCTGTCCATGTGCGATGCGAATTCGCGCTTCAGGAACTAACTCTTGGATCTTTGCCGCTGCACGATCGATAGATTCAACGCGGTTATGAATGTAGAAAATCTGCCCGTCACGTAATAGTTCTCGGTGAATCGCAGCGCGAATCTGCGCATCCTCACTTGGTCCAACGTAGGTAAGAATTGGATGGCGCTCTTCAGGAGGCGTTGTAATGGTGGACATCTCACGAATACCTGTAACCGCCATTTCGAGCGTACGAGGAATAGGCGTTGCCGACATCGCTAGAACATCAACTGTTGTCCGCATTTTCTTGAGCGATTCTTTCTGCTCGACGCCAAAACGTTGTTCTTCATCGACAATAACAAGTCCTAGATCCTTGAAGGTCACATCTTGTGAAAGCAGGCGATGGGTGCCGATTACAACATCGACGCTACCTGCCGCTAATTCGGAAAGAATCTCTTTCGATTCTTTAGCGGTGTTAAAGCGTGACATTCCAGCGACGCGAATTGGGAAACCGGAGTAGCGCTCGGCAAAGGTCTTAGCGTGCTGCTGGACAAGAAGCGTGGTTGGAACGAGAACAGCAACCTGTTTGCCATCTTGCACCGCTTTAAATGCTGCGCGTATTGCGATCTCGGTTTTTCCATAACCAACATCGCCGCAGATGATGCGATCCATTGGATAAGGCTTCTCCATATCGCGCTTTACTTCTTCGATAGTAGAAAGCTGATCTGGAGTTTCGATATAAGAGAAGGCATCTTCGAGTTCGCGCTGCCAGGGAGTATCTGCAGAGAATGCATAACCTGGTGAAGATGTACGTGCGGCATATAAACGAATTAACTCGCCAGCAATCTGTTTAACCGCTTTGCGGGCGCGACCCTTTGCCTTCTGCCATTCGCCGCTGCCAATTCGGTGCACTGCAGGTGCTTCGCCTCCAACGTATTTAGAAACTTGTTCCAATGTATCCGTTGGAACAAAGATGCGATCTCCGGGTTGGCCGCGTTTAGCAGGAGCGTATTCAATAACTAAGTATTCGCGCGTAACTCCATTGATAGTGCGCTGAACCATCTCGACATAACGACCGATTCCGTGTTGCTCGTGCACTACAAAATCACCAGCGCGCAGTTCTAGCGGATCAACCGCTTGTTTACGTTTTGATGGCATGCGCACACCATCTTTTGCAGATGACTTGCTGCCAGTTAAATCGCGCTCGGTCATAAATAAAATTCGCGATTCAAGAGAAGAGAAACCGTGAGCAATAGATGATTGCGTTATATGAATCGTTGCCTTAGTGGGAATGGCTTTCAGTTCAGGCGTTATAAAAACTGGAAGATCGGCATCGCGAAAGATGCCGGCATAGCGTTCTGCCATTCCTTGCCCAGCCGTTGCGAAGATAATCGAGAAGCCTTGGCTCACCGCCTCCTGCAGCGCAGCAACCGCACGATCGGCATCTCCTCGCAGCGGATCGATGGCGTTGAAATCTAAAAAGGTGGCTTCGGTATCTAAATCTGTACCAAAAGGATTAAAGGCACGTGGCTTTAAACCGCAGCGAACCATCTCATCATTTAGCGAATCCCATGAAAGATAGGTCGCATCGGTAACAGGTAGAGGTGCGACAGCGCCGAGAGCGGCATGCGACCAAGCGGCTTCAAAGAACTCCTCATTTGTGGCAAGCAAATCCATGGTACGCATACGAATTCGCTCGTCATCAATGAATACAACTTCGCTGCCTGCTGGAACTCTCTGAAAAATTGTCTCAGTTTCCTTGATAAGAATTGGAATCAGCGATTCCATTCCTTCAGTGATTATGCCTTGCGCCATGCGATCGAGAATTTCTAGCGCAGCTGGGTACTTATCCTTGGCGCTCTCTGCTCGAGAACGAATTTCTTCACTTAGTAAAAGTTCACGGCAAGGCAGAATTTCCAGCTTTCCAACAACTGGGTTGGTGGTTCGTTGTGATGAGACTTCAAAATAACTTAGCTCTTCAATTTCATCACCAAAGAAATCAATTCTTATCGGATGCTCCGATAGTGGCAGGAAGAGGTCGACGATGCCACCGCGAACTGCAAACTCACCACGCTTTTCAACTAAGTCAGTGCGGGTATATGCCAATTGCGTTAAATGCTCTACCAACGAAGTTAGATCTACCTCGCCACCGATCTCTAAAGTTTGCAGAGGCGCGGTTGCTAAATCAGCGATGAATCTATGAATCGCTGCCCGAATCGGTGCTATAACAATTGGATTATCTAAATCTTTTCTCGCAAGCGTTGAAAGCGTTGCTAGCCTTCTAGCAACAGTGTCACTTCGTGGACTTAGCCGCTCGTGAGGCAGAGTTTCCCAAGCAGGAAATTCAAGAACATTTGGATGTAAATCACGGAGTTCGTTTGCAAGATCTTCAGCAGCGCGACTTGAGCTAGTGATTACAAGCAGAGGCTTGCTCTGTGCACGTAACGCCAGCAGAAATGGATATGTCGGGGCTGGTGAAATAATCTTTTGCGCATCACTAATACTTGATGCAACGGCAGTATCTGCTCCAAGCATCTGCACTAGCGCGCGCATTTGATGGCCCCTTTCCATTATGTGAGAAAACACAATCCCTACGGGCGCTTTTCTCAAGAGAAAACGCCGTAAGGCCCCTTTCCCAAAAAGGGAGGGGGCTTGATGGATCAAGTCTAACGCGCATAATCGCGTATCAAACTCACGAGTATTCCTGAGAGGATATGCCCGTGACACAGAGCCCTGCTAACGCCAACAACATCGCAAACGATGACGCAATTTTGCGAAGCGATGTCCGCAAACTCGGCGATCTCCTAGGTCAATCACTTGTTCGCCAAGAAGGACAAGAGCTTCTTGACCTCGTTGAATCTGTACGTAAGGCAGTCCGCGACGGTGGCGGTATTGAGTTACTTGAAAAACTTTCGGTGGAAGATTCTGTGCAGTTGGTGCGCGCATTTAGTACTTACTTCCATTTAGCAAATGTTGCAGAACAAGTACACCGCGCACGCGTTCTTGCGCGATCTCGTGCAATTGGTGGCTCTTGGCTAAGCCGTGCCATTGATAAAATTGAAGAAGCGTATAAAGCGCAGACTCCGGGCCATTCCTTTACTCATGCAGATTTAGAGCAGTGGGTAAGCGAACTTATGGTTCGTCCCGTATTTACCGCACACCCAACTGAAGCTGCGCGCCGTTCGATCCTCAACAAACTCGGTGAAGTTGCAAAGTTGTTAGATCAAGATTTGAATCCGCGCCAACACGAGCGCTTGGCAGAAACTGTAGATCTCCTTTGGCAGACCGATGAACTTCGCTTAAATCGACCAGAACCACTTGATGAAGCTATGAATGCGCTTTATTACTTAGATGATCTTGCCTTGAATACCGTTCCAGAAGTTTTAAATGATTTCGCTCGAGAACTGAAACGCCTTGATATCGATCTGCCAGTAACCTCCCGTCCACTTACTTTCGGTACCTGGATCGGTGGCGATCGCGACGGTAATCCAAATATCACTGCGCAAGTAACTGAAGATGCCGTTTCGCTGCAGGTTGCTCATGCGATCCGCACCACGATTTCAGCAATGGATGAACTGCGCCAGATGCTCTCTATTTCAACGCGCATCGTTGGCACAACACCTGAATTGCAAGCATCGATTGAAAAAGATCTAAAGAATATTCCTGAGTTTGAGCCACGTTTCTTACGTTTAAATCAACAAGAGCCTTACCGGTTAAAGGCAACTGCCATCGCACATCGCCTAGCATTTACGCGCAATCGCCATGCTTCAAAAGGACCACATGTTCCAGGACGCGACTATGCAAACTCTGCAGAACTAATCGCCGATTTAACTTTGATGCGCGATTCATTGGCTGCCCATCGTGGCGAGCTAATTGCAACCGGCTTTCTAGAGCGCACAATCCGCAGTATCTCTGCCTTTGGCTTAACTCATGCAACTCTCGATGTTCGCGAGCATTCTGATGCTCACCACAACCTCTTAAAACAGGTTATGCCTGCTGGCTATAGCGAACTGTCACACGATGCAAAGTTCCCAGTCCTCATTTCAGAGTTGGCGAAGAAGAGTTCACTTGATCTAACAGTTTTAGATGCAGCAGGCAAGAAGACTTTCGATACCTTCAAAGCAATCGATGATCTAATTGCAAGGTTTGGCCCTGAAGTTATCGAGACTTACATCATCTCAATGACCAAGGGCGCAGATGATCTAATCGCTGCAGCGGTTATCGGTAAGGCTGCTGGGCTAGTTGATATTGATAAGAAGATCGCCAAAATTGGTTTTGCACCGCTGCTTGAAACAGTTGCAGAACTTCGTTCTGCTGGTGAAATCCTAGAAAAACTCTTATCTGATCCAACTTATCGCGCACTTGTTGCACTACGTGGCGATGTACAAGAAGTGATGCTGGGATATTCAGATTCAAATAAAGATGCAGGTATTGCAACAAGCCAGTGGGAGATCCACCGTGCACAACGCGCACTTCG
Organism: uncultured Candidatus Planktophila sp.; assembly: GCA_964554225.1. Lineage (GTDB taxonomy): Bacteria > Actinomycetota > Actinomycetes > Nanopelagicales > Nanopelagicaceae > Planktophila. Next base: position 2,531 of record CAZKNQ010000036.1, on the reverse strand, counting down.
TGATGTGGCGATGAAATACGGCGTAAAACTTCGTTTATTCCATGGCCGCGGTGGTTCTG
>CAZKNQ010000036.1:0-2372 GCA_964554225.1 uncultured Candidatus Planktophila sp. | reverse complement strand
GTGGCGATGAAATACGGCGTAAAACTTCGTTTATTCCATGGCCGCGGTGGTTCTGTCGGCCGTGGTGGCGGACCTACTTACGATGCGTTAGTTGCACTTCCATGGGGATCAGTTGATGGTGAAATCAAGATGACTGAACAAGGCGAAGTTATTAGCGACAAGTACGCACTTCCCGCTCTTGCTCGCGAAAATGTTGAGTTAACACTTGCGGCATCTCTTGAAGCAACGATTCTTAATCGCGCAGCTCGTCAAAGCCCAGAAGATTTAACGCAATGGAACGAATGCATGAACTTGATCAGCGATAACTCTTTTGCGCGCTACCGAAAGTTGATTGATCACCCAGATCTTCCTGCTTACTTCTATGCCTCAACACCGGTCGAACAACTTGGAAATCTCTTCTTAGGTTCACGTCCATCGCGTCGCCCAGATGCTGCAGGTGGTCTCGACTCACTGCGTGCGATTCCGTGGGTATTTGGTTGGACCCAATCACGTCAGATCGTGCCAGGTTGGTTTGGAGTTGGTACCGGACTTAAGGCAGCGCGTGAGGCTGGGAAAACAGATGTTTTGAAGAAGATGCTTAAGGAATGGCACTTCTTCCACACCTTCATTAGCAATGTGGAGATGACATTAGCTAAGACAGATCTCGTAACTGCAAAACGATACGTAGAAACTCTAGTGCCGGCAGAACTTCATCATTTCCTCGACACAATTACTGAGGAATTTGAGTTAACAGTAAAAGAGATTCTTGCACTCACCGAGAAAGAGACTTTGCTAGGAGATCAACCAATTTTGGCTCGCACTTTGCAAGTACGTGATGCCTATCTCTCTCCGCTGCATCTGTTGCAAGTTAACCTCTTGCACCGGGTACGCACTGCCGGAGAAGCATCTGATGCGATGCTGGTACGTGCCCTATTGCTCACTATTAACGGTGTTGCGGCAGGACTTCGTAATACTGGCTGATTCAGTAATTAACTCAAGAATTGTATTGAGATTGGGTAAATTCAAGCCCTTTGGTAATTAGCGATTCAACAACATCTGCTCCGCGATCTAGAAATTCTCCTAAATCCTTCTTCTCTTCTTTACTAAATTGCTTCAATACAAAATCTGCCGGATCTTGCTGTCCTATGGGGCGACCTATGCCAAGGCGAACGCGGTAGTACTCAGCAGTGCCAAATGCTGAGGTGAGAGATTTCAAACCGTTATGGCCATTGTCGCCGCCGGCAATCTTGGAGCGAATTGCCGCAAATGGAATATCTAGCTCATCGTGCAGAACAATTAGTTGTTGCGGTTCTACGGAATAGAAGTTGGCAAGCGCCTTGATTGGTCCGCCCGATTCGTTCATGTAACTCTTTGATTTTGCAAGGATCACTGAAAAAGCATCGACACCGACGCCTAACTTGTAGGCGGCGATGTCGGTGCGTGACTTATGTGTGCTCAGTTTTATGTTGTGACGCTTAGCGAGTTCATCAATCACCATCTGTCCAACGTTATGGCGCGTGGATTCATATTGTTCGCCCGGGTTACCGAGACCAACAATTATCCAAGGAGATGTACTCACGAGATAAAGAGTAAGGCTTAAGCGTCTTTCTTCTCTGCATCAGCTGCTGGTGCCGCTGCTGCATCTGCCGCAGGTGCTGCAACTGCAACTTCTTCAACTGCAGTTGAACGCTCTGAAAGGTGAACGACGATTGTCTTTGGATCTGAGATCAACTTAACTCCAGCAGGAAGAACAACGTTTTCTGCGTAGAGAGATTGACCCGCTGCAAGACCAGTTAGATCAAGTGTGAAGAATGAAGGAATAGCGGTGGCTTCAACTTCAACATCGATTGTGTTATGTACGTGCTCAAGGATTCCGTCACGATCGTGTTCACCTTCTGCGTGAACAGGAACAGCTACGGTTACTTTCTCACCACGACGTACCGCAACTAGGTCGATGTGCTCAAGGATTTGCTTTAGTGGATGGCGAACAATTGCCTTAGGCAGTGTTAGCTCGTTCTTTCCATCAATATTGATTTCCAAAAGTACGTTTGATTGCTTCAATGCAACGCCGAGTTCACGCGCTGGAAGTGTGATGTGCTGTGGCTTCTCACCATGGCCGTAGATAACTGCAGGAACTAGACCTGCAACGCGTGCACGACGTGAGGCACCTTTACCGAACTCAGTACGTGTTGTGCCGGTGATCTTGATTTCAGCCATTTTTATTACTCCTGTTTGTTTTACTTGTTTGTATTGATCTGGAAACTTCGGGGCTTTACTTTTTTAACACGAAGTTCCAGCAGGAGTTAAATCCTTACCGTCGATAACGGAGTTTTTCACCCTCGCCGGAAAATCTGAGGCAAGGTTAGCGTGGCTTAGCTGTGTCCGTCAAAAAG
>CAZKNQ010000035.1:0-8010 GCA_964554225.1 uncultured Candidatus Planktophila sp. | reverse complement strand
ATTGGTGAACGTGCATACCTGAACCGTTATCTCCGAAGAGTGGCTTTGGCATAAAGGTTGCAGTCTTGCCGCCTTCCCAGGCAACGTTGCGGATGATGTATTTGAACTTCATCAATTCATCGCCTGCGCTGAGGATGTCTGTGAAGCGGTAGTTGATCTCCATCTGTCCTGCAGTTCCCACTTCGTGGTGTGAACGCTCAACTTGAAGACCTGCGCGACCAAGTTCCATAACCATCTCATCACGGAGATCTGCGAATTGATCAGTTGGTGAAACAGGGAAGTAGCCACCCTTAATGCGTGTGCGATATCCGCGGTTAGGAGTGCCATCAGGATCGGCAACAACACCAGTGTTCCATGCGCCTTCGTAGGAATCGATGTGGTGGTATGACTCGTTCATGCTGGTGCTAAAGCGAACAGCATCGAACACATAGAACTCAGCTTCAGGTGCGAAGAAAGCCTGGTCTGCAATTCCGGTTGACTTCAAATAATCAACTGCCTTAGCCACAACTCCGCGAGGATCGCGTGAGTAAGGAGAGTTATCAGATGGGTTATGCACTGAGAAAAGTATTACTAGAGTCTTTTCTAAACGGAAGGGATCGATAAATGCTGATGAAGGAACCGGCAGCAACTTCATATCTGATTCGTGAATTGATTGGAATCCACGGATTGAAGAGCCATCGAACATAAGGCCATCAGTGAAAACAGCTTCGTCAAATGATTCAACTGGAACGTTAAAGTGGTGCTGAATACCAGGAAGATCTGTGAAGCGAACATCTATAAGTTTTACATCTTCTTTCTTTATGTAAGCAAAAACTTCTGCTGCATTTTTAAACATTAATCGAACTCCTCATGTAATCGAATTTTTCGAGTCTAAGGCTGAATTTGATATCTGCCAGATGTACTCGGGGCCTCACCTTTGAGGGCGACCGATCTGGGTAAACCCTAAGTCTCAATAGACCTTTTGACATAACTGGCGTGTTACAGCCATGTAAAACCTTCAGCCGCTGACGCTTCCTTCAGGTGTAAAACCTTCAGCCGCTGACGCTTCCTTCAGGTGTAAAACCTTCCTGAAAGCGTGCCTCGTACTAGGTAGGCTCAGGCCATGAAGCATCAGATCAGCCTTGGGCGGCGCTTGCTGGGCCTGACCACCGATTGGCTAATGTGTTACGCAATTGCCCTAGGGCTAATAGGCGACACCACCTGGACGCTGCCAGTCTTTTTTGTTGAGACCTTCTTGCTCACAGCCTTCGGGGGAGCCACCGCAGGCCACCGTTTGATTCGCGTAAAGGTTGTTAATTTTCAAACTGGTGCGAATCCAACGTTGCGTCAATCCTTTATTCGCACCTTACTGCTCTGTCTGGTGGTTACAGCAATTACCTATGACGAAAATGGTCGAGGAATTCACGAACGACTTAGTGGGACAAAACTTTTCGATCTAAGAAAACCTACCTCTTAGGGATTCGAACGCCCTTTGGCATCGGACCCTTAGGAATTGGAATCGACATTCCACCAACTGCCTTAAAGCGAGCACGAACTTCACGCATCTGATGAGCAGATAATTTTTTAGGCAACTTAGTCAGATGCTTCTGCAATTTGCGAAGTGGAACTTGGCCAGGGCCATCTCCAACATAAACTTCAGTGACAGGAACGCCTGGCGCAAATCGCTCTGATCTCTTTCGCTCATCCTGCAACATCGCTCGTACCGCCTGGGTGCCTTCACCAGTGATAACAATTCCGGCACGTCCAATACTGCGATGGACCATATCTTGATTCTTAGTAACTGCAACGGCTGGGGTTGTAACCCAACCTTTTCGAATCGCCATCAAAACGCTTGCTCCGGCACCGATCTGACCTTCAATCGAAACATAGGCTGCAGATGATGCGATACGAGTGAAGAAGAACATCGCCGCAAGAACTGCGATTGGCAGTGAGACAAAACCAAGGTAGATCGGATGTCCAATAACTAGACCAGTTGAGATACCGATAGACCAAGTGATTGCGAAGACACCGAAAATTCCTGCACCAATCCAAGGTTTAACGCTCTTGGTAACGGAGTATGCATCACGGAAAGTTTTGAAACGGACCTTTTTAACTTTTGGCTCTTTCGCCTTCTTCTTAAACATGGTTGTTAGTTTAGGGGAGCAGGTGCCGTACCACCAAGGCGAAGTGGCGCCCAGCGTTGGCCGATATGGCTATCTGGGTAATTTTCTTGGACCTCGTGAAGTAGCGCGATCATCTTTTCGCGAAGTAACTTTTCGCCAGCTTCGACATCGCCGCCCTTTTCAAAGTGAAGTGGCTCACCGAAAGTTACATAGATCGGAATTTTTTTTCGCCGCAAATCTCTTTTTACGCCCTTGGTCCAAATTCGTTGCGAGCCCCAAATGACGGCAGGAATAACCGGCACATTTGAACCCATTGCCAAGCGGACCGCGCCAGATTTCAAATCTTTAATTTCAAAACTTTTGGAGATAGTCCCCTCAGGAAAGATGCCAACAATTTCGCCGTTTCGTAGCGCCCGAAGCGCTGCTACGAAAGATGCCGAACCATTATCGCGATCAACATTTATATGGTGCATTCCGCGCATTAAGGGTCCAGCTAACTTGTTATCGAAGATTTCTCGCTTTGCCATAAAGCGAACTAAGCGATTGGCGGGAAGCGCTGCAGTACCTATTAGAGCGAAATCCAAATAACCAATGTGGTTCATGGCCAGAATAGCCCCACCTTTTCGCGGAATATGTGCCTCACCGGTAAAGGTGAATTGCAGACCGAGGTACTTCCAGAAGGTTTTAAGCGCAACTATTACTGGCGGATAAACAATTTCAGCCAAGGTTTGTACCTTGTGTAACACGAGCTTCTTGCGCTTGCTTATATAGCTTTCCAGCGCGGTAACTCGAACGAACAAGTGGACCGCTCATGACTCCGAGGAATCCAACTTCTCTTGCCTCAGCTGCAAGTTCGACAAATTCTTCAGGTTTTACCCAGCGCTCAACTGGATGATGTTTATTTGTGGGGCGCAGATACTGAGTGATCGTAATCAGGTCACATCCCGCATCATGTAAATCAAGCAAAGCTTGAGAAATCTCTTCGCGTGTTTCGCCTAGCCCCAGAATTAGATTTGATTTGGTAATCAAACCGTACTCACGAGCCATGTTGATTACATGAAGAGACTTTTCATAGGTAAATGCTGGACGAATGCGTTTGAAGATGCGGGGAACCGTCTCTAAATTATGAGCGAATACTTCTGGTTTGGTTTCGAAAATTTGATTTAGTAGTTCTGGCTTGGCATGAAAATCTGGCGCCAACATTTCAACACCACAACCAGGATTTAACTCGTGTACCTGACGGATAGTCTCGGCATATAACCAAGCACCTTCATCTGGAAGATCATCGCGAGTTACACCAGTAATAGTTGCGTATTTAAGACCCATGCTTTTGACTGATTCGGCAACTTTGCGCGGTTCATCGCGATCGATTGGGAGAGGTTTCCCGGTATCTATATTGCAAAAATCGCAACGACGAGTGCAGCGATCGCCACCAATTAAGAATGTGGCTTCTTTATCTTCCCAGCATTCAAAGATATTTGGACATGCCGCTTCTTGGCAGACGGTATGCAGACCCTCGCTCTTAACTAACGAACGCAACCTGGTGTACTCAGGCCCCATATTGGCGCGAGTCTTAATCCACTCTGGTTTTCTCTCGATCGGCGTCTCGGTATTACGTGCCTCAATACGAAGTAACTTACGTCCATCCGGAGCGATGCTCATGCGCTTACCTTACCGAGTGCGGCGGTAATCTCTTTCTCAACGTTCGAAATGACCTCTGAAACGGCAATTTCCCGCCCAAGTTCACTCGCCATCGAGGTCACTGCCGCATCATCGATTCCACAAGGAACAATCTGCCCAAAGGCAGATAGATCAGGGTTCACATTTAGCGCAAAGCCATGCATCGTTACACCGGAGGCGACGCGAATTCCGATTGCAGCAATTTTTCGCTCTCCCTTTTCATCACAGACCCAAACGCCAGAGCGCCCTTCAACTCTTTGCGACTTGATCCCAAAATGCGAGCAGATTTCGATTAGCGCTGATTCGAGAGTTCTCACAAATCCGACAAGTTCGGTTGGCTTAAGTAACTTAACAATTGGATAGCCAACGAGCTGACCTGGTCCATGCCAAGTAATTCGTCCGCCACGGTCGACATCAATGACGGGAGTCCCATCGGTGGGACGTTCAAAATCTTGAGTTCGCTTACCAGCGGTAAATACAGATGGATGCTCCAAGAAAATAAGTGAGTTAGGACGAATCCCGGCAACGATTTCTTTATGGAACTGGCGCTGCATTCCAAGTGCTTGCTCATACTCGACTAATCCAGCACGAGAGATTTCGATCACTGGCGAGATAGGTGCTTCTTGTGGAGCCACATGCACAGCCTAAAGGTAGGCTATGCACCTAGCGAAATTAACTCGATCTATGCAGCGAAAGGCCATCTCAACGTGTTAATCAAGATCCAACCTCAGAGCACTCATAAAAATCGCAAGCCCTTTGCTTGGGCGATGTTGGTTGTAATCCTTTGGTTTGTCATAACTGGCATCTTTGGACCGCTCTTTGGAAAGTTGACCTCGGTGCAGGAGAACAACAACTCCTCATTCCTGCCCAAGGGCGCTGAGGCCACTTTGGCTGCAGATCAGATAAAACTTTTTTCGGCTGCGGATTCATTTAATTTTCCAGCACTGGTTCTTTTTGAGGGCAGCTCCACACCTGCGACATTTGCGGCGATAAATGAGCGTGTACTGCAAGTCGGCAATCTGACATTGGCGGGAACCTCCGCAAAGATCTCTGAATTCCTCGCCCCAGGTGCGAGTATCTCGGTCTTTCCTTCGCAAGATGGAGAAGCGCTACTCGCAAATATTCCGTTAGATGGAAATTCCATCTCCAAACTTCTGCCAAACGATGAGCCGGTTCTTCCTGCAGTCGTTGAGGCCTTGCGTGAAAATCTTGAGCCAATCGCTAAGGCAAATGGCTTTGAGCCATATGTGACTGGTCCTGCTGGACTTTTAGGTGATCTCTTCGGCGCATTTGGCGATATAGATTCCAAGTTATTGTTAACGACGCTTGCGGTTGTCGCCATAATCCTGATCGTTGTTTATCGCTCACCAGTGCTTTGGATCATTCCGCTTCTCTCAGCCTTATTTGCGCTTTCGACCGCCGGCGGAATTGTCTATCTGCTCGCTAAAAACGACATCATTGATGTGGACGGGCAATCGCAAGGAATCCTCTCGGTATTGGTAATCGGTGCTGCAACTGATTACGCACTTCTTTTAATCGCTCGATATCGTGAAGAGTTACATTTATTCGAAAATCGGTTCGATGCCATGCGAGCTGCGTATAAAGGTGTGTGGGAACCCATCCTGGCTTCTGGTTCTACCGTTGCGATTTCTCTTTTAGTACTTCTATTTAGTCAGTTAACTAACACAGCAGGTCTTGGTCCAATTGGTGCAATCGGAATCGTTGTGTCGATGTTTACGATTCTGACACTTCTTCCTGCGCTTCTTCTGATCTTTGGTCGGTGGATCTTCTGGCCGCGTATTCCAGAAAATGATGGTGACGATCATGTGATGAGTGGAAATTGGTCAAAGATTGCTAATTCAATAGATCGTAACCCTCGAAAAGCTTGGATCATTACTGGAGTTGTTTTACTCGCCTTCGCTAGCGCATCAACAACCTTGAAGGCAGATGGAATTGGCACCGTTGATACCTTTACGGGTAAACCTGAGTCTGTTGTTGGACAACGTTTACTTGAGAAGCATTTTCCAGGTGGACAAGGTGACCCAACTCAAATTGTTGTCGCTGCCGATAAAATTGGCGTCGTCACTTCAGCGGTAAAAAATGCTCCAGGAGTCACCGAAGTTGTTCCGATGCTCACGGGATTTCCAGTTGATGGTGGCCCAACGCCAGAAGTTAAAGTTGTTAATGGTCGGGCGATCTTGAACGTTACTTTGGATAAGGCGCCAGATAGCGTGGAGGCTGGAAATGACATTCCAAAGATTCGCGAACTAGCTCACGCTGCGGATTCAACATCACTAGTTGGAGGAACAAGTGCTGTCTACTTCGATGTTCGAACTGCGAATAATCGAGATAACCGAACAATAATTCCTATTATCTTGCTGGTAATTACTCTAATTCTTGGAGTCTTGCTCCGCAGTATCGTAAGTGCAGTTGTTCTACTTGGAACTGTAGTACTCAGTTACTTCGCAACCTTGGGCGTGTGTGCATTGGTCTTTAACCACGTCTTCGGTTTTGCCGGAGGCGATAACTCATTCCCGTTGTTCGCATTTATATTCCTGGTCGCACTCGGTATTGATTACAACATCTTCCTGATGACTAGAGTGCGAGAAGAGAGCGCCAAGATCGGTACGCGAGCTGGCGTAACCAAGGGTGTGACGGTAACTGGTGCGGTAATTACATCTGCCGGAATTGTGTTAGCCGCAACCTTTGCCGTCCTTGGTCTATTGCCATTGGTACCGCTTGCCCAATTGGGATTTGCCGTTGCATTTGGTGTACTGCTAGACACAATCATCGTTCGTTCGATCTTGGTTCCCGCTTTAGTACACGAGATCGGACCAAAGATCTGGTGGCCGTCGAAGCTGCAGTCCAAATAAATAGCACACCTAATGAATCTGCGATAAACCCATTATGTATCTGGTTGTAGGCGCTGGTTTAGCTGGCATGAGCGCAGCGATTACATTGCAGAAGGAGGGCGCTGAAGTTGCTGTGCTTGAAGCATCAGATCGTGTGGGCGGTCGTGTTGCCAGCGATGTAATTGATGGCTTCATTTTGGATCGCGGATTTCAGTTGATAAACGCTAATTACTCCGAGATAAAGAGGGGTAACTATCTTGATGGCATCGCTTTTCAAGTTGCACCGCGAACCGTTGGAGTATCAAGTGCTGACGGAATCACAAGGCTAGGAGATCCGCGTTCAGCGCTTCGTTCAACTTTCTCTAAGAATACTGGCAGCGCTTTGGCGAAGGTGAATTTTCTTAAGTACCTAGCAACTAAGCCGCGCCAGAATGAGAGCGTCGAGGATCATCTACTTCGCACTGGAACAGATGATCTCTACCAAAAAGTTCTTAAACCCTTTCTGCAGGGAGTTTTCCTTGCTGAGCCTTCGCAAGTGAGCGCAGTTATAGGACGAGAAGTTATCGCCTCATTTATAAATGGAAGGTCAGGTATTCCATCAAGTGGTGTGGGGGAGTTTGCCTCGCGCATGGCCGATCAGATTAAAGATTTACGTTTCAATACCCAGGTCGAAGAGTTAGATAGCAAAGGCGTTGTCACTAACCAAGGAAGAATCAGCGCCGCTGGAGTGATACTTGCAACGGATCTAACCACCGCTGGACAACTGTTGGGAGCACAAGAAATTGGCCGTCTGGCTAGATCTACTACTTGGTACCACTCAACTCCACTTTCGCCGACCGATAACGCGGAGTTGATTGTTGATAGCCAGGCGCGCGGCCCGGTTGTTAACTCAATTGTTATCTCAAACCTTTCGCGCACTTATGCACCTAGCGGCCAACATTTGATTTCTTCAACAACCATCAAGCATTCATCTGAATCTGAGGTTCGCCGCCACTTAACCCAGATGTGGGGAGTAACAACGGAGGAGTGGAGATTCTTAGCTAAATACGAGATCAACTCTGCGCTGCCGCTATTTGAGCCAGGATATAAAAAGCGCAAAGCAGTGAAGATTGAAAAGAATGTTTATTGTGCTGGAGATTATTTAGAATCGCCTTCGCAGAACGGTGCTCTGCTTTCTGGTCGAAAAGCGGCAGAGCAGTTATTGATCGATCAACGCGGTTAAGGCGTTGGAGATATGCGGGTAATCCCAAACAAATCCCGCATCGCTTAGAGCGTTCGGCATAACTTTCTTAGAACCAAGAACTTCACTTGAAAAACCACCAAGTGCGATCTTTAGCGCAATAGCCGGTGCTGGGAAGAGCGCTGGTCGATTCATC
>CAZKNQ010000034.1:0-8137 GCA_964554225.1 uncultured Candidatus Planktophila sp. | reverse complement strand
TTAAATAGTTTGAGTGAGTTAGTTAGCGCCGAACGTACAACTATCGCCGTGCCATGTTGATCATCATGAAATACTGGAATATCTAGCAAATCACGTAAGCGCTCTTCGATTTCAAAACAACGAGGAGCAGAAATATCTTCCAAATTAATTCCACCATAAACGGGGGCAATTAATTGAACTGTACGAACAATCTCATCTACATCCTGGGTGTCCAAACAAACTGGCCAGGCATCGACATCTGCAAAGCGCTTAAAGAGCGCCGCTTTTCCTTCCATAACTGGAAGCGCAGCGGCTGGTCCGATATTTCCAAGACCTAGAACAGCAGACCCATCTGTAACAACTGCAACAGTGTTGCGCTTCATTGTCAGGCGACGCACATCGGCTGGATCATCAACGATCGCCTGGCAGATGCGGGCAACGCCAGGTGTATATGCGCGCGATAGATCATCACGAGTCTTTAGTGGGACTTTCGATTGAACTTCTAGCTTTCCACCAAGGTGCAGTAGGAATGTTCGGTCGCTGACTTTGCGGACGGTTAATCCTTTATGTGCAGTTAGCGCCAAATTGATTTCTTGAGCGTGATCAGCATCAATAGTGTCGCAAGTTACGTCAATAACAACTTTTTCAAGAAGAGATTCGACAACGTCAAGTGCGGTGATAGTTGCACCTGCGCCAGTGATGGTCGCAGTAATTAACGCAACAGGCTGAAGTTCAGGTGCGCCTTCAACGCGAATTGTGATTCCATACCCTGGGGAAGTTGAAGCCATTTAAACAACACCATAAAGTCGATCGCCGGCATCACCAAGGCCAGGAACGATGTAACCATGTTCATTGAGTTTTTCATCGAGCGCGCCGGTAACCAAGGTAATTGGAACCCCAGATTTTTCAAATGCATCCTCTAAAACTTTAATTCCTTCAGGTGCCGAGATAATGCAGATGGCGGTTATGTCATCTGCACCACGCTCGATCAAGAAGTTAATTGCCGCAACGAGAGTTCCACCAGTTGCCAACATGGGATCTAGAACAAAGCATTGTCGCCCTGCTAAATTTTCAGGAAGTCGGTTGGCGTAAGTGCTGGCTTGCAAAGTCTTTTCATCGCGAACCATGCCCAAGAATCCAACTTCAGCCGTTGGGATTAAACGCGTCATACCTTCGAGCATTCCGAGACCGGCTCGCAAGATTGGAACAACTACTGGACGGGGATCAGAGAGTTTCAACCCAGTTGTCTGCGTGACGGGCGTCTTAATAGAAACTTTTTCAGTTCTGACTTCGCGCGTTGCCTCGTAGGCGAGCAAGGTCACAAGCTCTTCAACTAAGTGGCGGAAAGTGGGCGAATCCGTTCTTTCATCGCGCAGAACGGTCAACTTATGAGTGATAAGCGGGTGGTTGGCGACGTGAACTTTCATAGCGCTTACCTTACAGGGGTTTTCATCCAGCCCAATGAGTGCCAATATGTCTGATGTGAGTGATGCAAATTACGATGCAAGTTCTGACGCGGTTGTCGCCGCTAACGAGGTCGACATTGCCGTTGCCGCCTGGCACGAGGAGGGTCGTTGGAATTTAGCATCGCTTCCTGACGCACATGACTTGCCACACATTATTGATCGTCTTAAATCTCAACAAACAAATGGCGGTGCTATCGCATTGCTTGCCATTGACGAAGAATTTTTCATGTTAATACGAGTACTGGGTTCACATATCAGCATGTTTCTGAGCGATGTAACTTGCGCACTTGATTACGAAGTTGCTGCAGAATTCTTAGAACTTTGTGATTTAGATTCACCAGAAGAAGATGATGAACCACTTCCTGTAGGCCATCTAGAAATTTTGGCGGACCTCGGAGTTAACTCAATGGAACTGTCTGCGCTCTGTGATGATGCAGAACTTTTCCCTGATGAGCAACTAGAAGCAATCGCTGGTCGCTTAGGATTCGCAGATCAATTTGCGGAATTATTGGAGTTGTAAGAATTTCTACTCGCACACCTGAATCGCTGATGCAAGAGGCAATCGCAATTGCACGTCAAGCAACTATTACAGGAGATGTTCCTGTAGGCGCTCTCGTAATTAACAAAGATGGTGTTGTAATTGGGACTGGATCTAATGAAAGAGAAGCCAATAACGATCCGACTGCACACGCTGAAGTAGTTGCAATTCGTAACGCTGCAGCACGATTACAAAATTCACGTTTAGATGGCTGCACACTGGTTGTGACTTTAGAACCATGTCCCATGTGTGCTGGAGCAATCGCCCAATCTAGAATTTCTCATCTGATATTTGGCGCTTGGGATGCGAAAGGTGGCGCAGTTGGCTCGGTTTGGGACGTTATTCGGGATCCACGTTCACTTTATAAATTAGATGTGACCTCAGGAGTCTGCGAAAGCGAATGCGCGGATTTACTAAGAGATTTCTTTGAAGGTCAGCGTTAAACTAAAAGTTCGTAAGACGGATTCAAGATAGTTAACGCACCTTCTTCTTCTCCAACCATTCCTTCGGCACGTATTTGTGAACCAACTTCTAATCCAGCAATCTCGCGGCGACCTAGGAATTGCAGGGTGACTCCGCCCGTCTGATCCCAAACTTCTACTTGAAGAATCGGTGCCGATCCACGCGGTGCACTCTTGATTGCCGTTACTCGACCCTGGACATGAGCGCGCTTACGCCACTGAATTTCACCAATTGGCGTCATATTTTCTGCATAGTGGCTAACTGGCTCAACAGTTTTAATTACATCCTCAACTGGCTTAAATTTTGCAACCGGTGTTTGCGAAGTCTTCACATCTGGCTTTGGTGCCGCAGCAGAAACTTGGGCTGCAGATGTAATGCGATCTACGTCAAAAGGAACAATTGTTGCCACGACGCGTTGTAACTGTGAAATCGGTGCAGAAATTTCTTCCGCTGTTTGGTCATGTAATAAACGACCCAAGAATCCAGAGTAAGCACGGCGTGGGAGCAAGAGCGTTAATTCAACATCATTTTTCTCAGTCATGCGGATTGCGTAATCCAAAGCTGCATTTGCTAAACGTCTATCTGGGCAATCTATTAATTCGAGAGTTACATCATCTAGCGCATCTGACTTTGCCCATGCTGCTTTAATTTCTTCGGCGCGACGATCATCGATTACAAAGTGAACCGCGCTTAAGTTACGGGGCTTCAAGCTACGCGCATAGCGAACTGCGCCAACCGTTGCTAAGTCCACGTTATCGACCAGAACTGTGACGTTATGGCGAACAATCGTTGTGGCCCGTTCTTGTTCGCTTCGAACTAAGAGCGCTTCTTGCTCGCGGGTATATCTACGACGCAAACGCAAGAATGAAACAACCATGATTGGAGCAACCACTAAAACTAACCAAGCTCCTTGTGTAAATTTCACAACAGAGAAGATAATCACAATTATCAGCGAGACTGATCCTGCAAGGAAGTTAATTACTACGCGAATCTTCCAACCTTCCGGTTTTACACGAATTGAATGCTTAGTCATGCCAAAACCGGCTAGTGCAAAACCAGTAAATACACCAAGTGCATAGAAGGCAACTAAATGCTCGACCGAACCAGCGGTAATAAGCACTAAGAAGATTCCGCCACCAGCAAGCATCAAAATTCCGTTAGAGAAAGCTAAGCGGTGCCCGCGCTTAGTTAGCTGGCGTGGCAAGTAGCCATCGGTGGCAACGAAGTTACAGAGCAATGGAAAAGCGCTATAAGTGGTGTTTGCGCCAGCAAAGAGAATAAGCATCGTTGCCAACTGAACCATGACGAACATAAAGCTGCCGAAGGCTCCGCCACCGATTGCGGCTTTGGCGATCTGCGAAATAACAGTCGGAGTACCTGATTCGTAAGGCATTGCTTGGATGTGATGAGCAAAGTACGAAACTCCAAGCACAAGCGTTCCGAGGATGCAGCTCATAATCACCAAAGTGCGCTTGGCATTTACATGCTCTGGCGTCTTAAAGAGCGCAACACCGTCGGAAATTGCTTCTAATCCTGTTAGCGAAGATCCACCATTTGCAAATGCGCGAAGCAAGATAAAGATTGCTGCGGCTGTCAGAAGACCTTGTTCTTGTCCAACCTCAACGGCGCCCGGAAGATCAGTTGCAAGAACCGGAAGCGTTCCGTTGAAGAGTCGCCAGAAACCCATTCCGAAAACAATCAACATACAGCCGACGAAGAAATAAGTTGGGAATGCAAATGCCTTTCCAGCTTCTTTAACACCTCGCAGATTTCCGTAAGTAAGCAAAACAATTACCAACAAGATCATCGGAATCTTCCAAGGATCAAGGGATGGGAAGGTAGAGATAATCGCTGCTACACCAGCCGCAGATTGAATTGCAACTGTTACAACGTAATCAAGAATTAAAGCAACAGCGGCGATTTGCGCCGTCACGGGTCCAAAATTATCTCGCGCAACAATGTATGCGCCGCCAGTTTTTGTATAGACATCGATCACGTTGCGATATGAAAGTGTGATGATGGTAAGAATTACCAAAACCACCGCCGTCATTGGCATCAAAATTGCGAATGCTGCTAATCCAAATGCTGGTAAAAGAGCGATAAGAATTTGCTCGCTGCCGTATGCAGAAGATGAGATGCAGTCGGAAGAAAGAATTCCGAGTGCATAGCGCTTTGATAAACGTTGGTGCCCCAGAGAATGTCGGTTAAGAGCGTTACCTAAAAGTCGGCGCTTAATCTTGTAACTGAGCGGATCTTTTACATGCGCAGTCTCTTGGAGAGCAACAGGTTCAGGCGCACCATCTGTCCATGACTTTGGCACAAAAACTCCTTTAGTTACCGCGACTGGCGCATCTAATTGCCTGTTCAGTATGCTCATCTTATGCGCACTCAGTTATATATAGATGGCCAATGGGTCGACGGAAACGGCACTTTGGATGTAACCGATCCCAGTGATGGCTCAGTTATCGCCAAGGTTGCTACCGCAGGAGATGTCGAAATCGAGGCCGCCCTTGCCGCCGCCCACCGCGCTGCACCTGCCTGGGCCAAGACCGCTCCCCGCGTTCGCGCAGAAATGCTCCGCAAAGCGTTTGAGTTAATGATTCAAGAAGCAGATTATTTAGCCGAGCTAATCTCTAAAGAAAATGGCAAGGCGCTTCCCGATGCAAAAGGCGAAGTTGCATACGCCGCAGAATTTTTCCGCTGGTTCTCCGAAGAAGCAGTTCGCATCACGGGCGATTTCCGCATGTCACCAAGTGGCGACAAGAGAATTTTAGTTACCCACCAACCTGTTGGTCTCTCACTTCTAATTACTCCTTGGAATTTCCCAGCCGGAATGGCAACGCGCAAAATCGGTCCAGCAATTGCAGCGGGCTGCACAATGATTTTAAAACCTGCTGGCGAAACGCCACTTACTGCGCTCGCCATCGTGGACATTCTCGATCGTGCTGGTGTTCCAAAAGGCGTTGTTAATTTAATTCTGCCAACACCAACCGGCCCTGCGATCGCAAAGATGTTGCACGATCCACGCGTTAAGAACCTTTCATTTACTGGTTCAACTGAAGTTGGCCGCATCATTCTTAAAGAAGCCGCCGATAACGTTATCCGTTGCTCAATGGAGCTCGGCGGAAATGCACCATTCGTTGTTATGGATGATGCAAATATTGATGAAGCGGTTAAAGGTTTAATGTTGGCGAAGATGCGCAATGGTGGCGCTGCCTGCACCGCTGCAAATCGCGTTTATGTACAACGTCCAGTTGCTGCAGAATTTACTCAAAAGTTTGCCGCAGCGATGGGTGCATTTGTTATGGGACGCGGTCGCGATACTGGCGTACAACTTGGCGCGAGCGTTTCAATCAAAGAACGCAACAAGATCGCAGAACTAGTTGAAAACTCAGTTAAGTCTGGAGCCAAAGTATTAACGGGGGGCAAAACCCCGGATGGTCCAGGCGCTTTCTATCCAGCAACAGTTCTAGAAGTTGATAAATCAGCCGAAATCCTCAACCACGAAGTCTTCGGTCCAGTTGCACCAGTGGTTATCTTCGATACCGATGCTGAGGCGATTGAACTCGCAAATAGCACTGACTTCGGACTTATTAGCTACGTCTACTCTGAAGATCTAAAGCGCGCAATTCAGATCTCTGAAGCCCTTGAATCCGGAATGGTGGCAATTAACCGCGGAATGATTTCAGATCCAGCAGCACCTTTCGGTGGAGTTAAGCAGAGTGGACTTGGTCGCGAAGGCGGCTTCGATGGCATCCACGAATTCCTCGAGACGAAATACATCGGCGTCGAGATTTAACTTTCTGCCTGATAAGACCAGCGGAGGATGAGGGATTTGAACCCTCGAAAGGTTGCCCTTTACACGCTTTCCAAGCGTGCGCACTCGGCCGCTATGCGAATCCTCCAAATGAGCGTGCTAAGGGTATCGCCGCACTCACTATGATTTCACCAGATCCTCCGCGCGGCATTACCGCGCTGAACTCCCCCAGGGTAGGAATACAGCAAGGGTAGGCGTGCTCTGATGGGTGCGTGAGGGGTCCCTTAAGTATTGTGAACTCTGTATAGATTTTGATGAAGTTGAAGCCGAGAAGAGAGGAGTGAATATGTCACTCGCGTTGTATCGCAAGTATCGACCATCTGTATTTGCAGATGTGATTGGTCAAGAACATGTAACTGTTCCACTCTCTAACGCACTTACTTCCGGAAAAACACATCACGCATATTTATTTAGCGGACCACGTGGTTGCGGAAAGACATCTAGCGCTCGCATCATGGCGCGCTCCCTTAACTGCGAAAAAGGCCCAACACCAACTCCTTGTGGGCTCTGCCAATCCTGTAAAGATTTAGTTGCGAACGGTCCAGGTTCACTCGATGTTATTGAACTCGATGCTGCCACCCACGGTTTAGTAGACGATGCCCGCGATCTGCGCGATAAAGCATTCTTTGCTCCAGTACAAAGCAAGTACAAGATTTACATTATCGATGAAGCGCACCAGCTTGGGCCAGGTGCAGCAAATGCACTTCTCAAAGTTGTTGAAGAACCACCTCCTCACGTAATTTTTATCTTCGCTACAACTGAACCGGAAAAGTTGATTTCAACTATTCGTTCACGCACTCACCACTATCCATTCCGTTTAGTTCCACCTGGAATCTTGGCCGAACACCTTGAAAAGATTTGTAAAGAAGAAGGCGTAACCGTTGCAAAGGGCGTTATTCCGCTAGTTGTTCGCGCTAGCGGCGGCTCAGTTCGTGATGCGCTTTCCGTGCTCGGCCAATTACTGGCAGGCGCTGGCCCAGATGGAGTTAGCTACGAAATCGCAATCCAATTACTTGGTTTCACTGACGGCGCACTACTTGATGATGCTGTTGATGCACTCGCCGCCCGCGATGGCGCAACGTTGTTTAAAACCGTTGACCGCGTAATCGAATCTGGCCACGATCCACGTCGCTTCGCTGGTGACTTACTCGAACGTCTGCGCGATCTAATGATCGTTGATGCACTTGAAGCAACCAATGCAAATTCTATTTTGCGCGGACTTCCTGATGATCAACTAGAGCGCATGCGCAAACAAGCCGCCAACATTGGCGCCGCAAACTTATCTCGCTCTGCAGATATTGCAGCAGAAGGTTTAACCCAGATGCGCGGTGCAACAGCACCACGTTTAATTCTCGAACTTATCTGCGGCCGCATGTTGCTTCCCGGCGGCGATAACTCCGAAGCCGGATTACTCTCCCGCATCGAACGCCTCGAGCGCGTCGAAAACATTTCAAATTCTCCCGCCCCAGCAAAGTCCACACCACCCGCAAAGGTTGAAGATGCGCCAAAGAAAACCACGGCACCAGTAGTGAAAGAGACTTCAAAAGAAACTGTTGGCGGAGGCGACTCTAAAGAAGCTTTTCCCGAGGCGCCAAGCCAAGCAGTTTCTGTGAAGTCGGAAAAAGTTCCCGAGGCGCCAAGCCAAGCTGCTTCGGAGAAAAATAAAGTGATGGACATCGCTGGTTTACGTCGCCTTTGGCCGGATGTAATCGAAAACGTTAAGAAACGCCGTCGGCTAACGTGGTCTTTGCTCTCCGCCTCCGCGCAAATAATCGCCGTAGACGAAAAACTAATAACAATAGGCATAGTCAACGCCGGCGCTCGCGACTCATTTGTGCGCTCTGAATCAGATGAAATCCTGCGCCAAGCATTTAT
>CAZKNQ010000033.1:0-8288 GCA_964554225.1 uncultured Candidatus Planktophila sp. | reverse complement strand
ATCTGCGATAAGAAGCAGCGCCCCCTGATGATGATGCATAACTAGTAATTGGTTCACCGGCAACTGTTGTTTCAGAGAAGCGAATAGTTTTAGCGATGATTGTTTCAAAGACGTCATCTGGATATTTTTCCAGGATTGCAGTGAGTACTTCACGGTTATGAAGTGTCTTCTTCTCGTACATTGTTGCCAGGATTCCAATTAGATTAAGGTCAGGATTAAGGAAGTTCTTAACCTTCTCGATATTGCCCTTTAACTCGATAAATCCATGAAGTGCAAAATACTCGCACTGCAGCGGAACAATTACTTCATCAGATGCTACAAGTGCGTTGATTGTTAGTTGTCCCATTGTTGGCTGGCAGTCGATCAAGATGACGTCGTAACGATCCTTTAGGCGACCAAGTGCGCGCTTTAAATATTGTTGTCCACCGATTTCTGCGCCCAAGGTTGTTTCAGCGGTACCGAGATCGCGGTTTGCTGGAAGAAAATCAAGGTTTGCAACTGATGATTTAAGAACAATCTCATCGATATTCGCATCCGGTGTCATCAACGCGTAGTAGACAGTGTTTTCAAGAGCAAGTGCGTGAGCATTCACTCCAAGGCCAAGTGATAAGCCGCCTTGTGGATCGAAGTCAACAAGTAGAACGCGACGACCTAGTTCTGCAATCGCAGCGCCGAGGTTGATCGTTGTCGTTGTTTTTCCAACTCCGCCCTTTTGGTTAAAGATCGAAATGATCTTGGCAGGTTGGCCTTCAATGGGGGCAGGTGGAACGCGGAAGTTTTTCGGTTCGCGCCCGAGAAGAGTGGCGGTAGTTGCCACATCATCGTCAAATGTCGATTTAGCGTTCAAGCGAGAAACCTCTTTCTGTTGGCGCGACTCTACGCTCCATGCGCAGATTTGAGCAAGTAAAGAAGTAAGGTTCGCAGGTGGATATCGAGATAAGCCCTACAGATATAAGCGCAGATGGCTCACCCCAAGGCGCGGATGTATCGATCGAGAGTTCCCCTTTTAACGTCCACCTAGATAACTTCGATGGCCCCTTTGATTTGCTGCTCCAGCTCATCTCGCGTCACAAGATGGATATCACCGAGGTTTCGCTGAGCATCGTTACCGATGAATTCATCTCCTTTATACGCGCCCTTGAGGCATCCGGTGAAGGCTGGCGCTTGGATCAGGCCACAGAGTTCTTGGTGATCGCTGCAACTTTGCTCGATCTCAAGGCGGCTCGCCTCTTGCCAAGCGGTGAGATCGAGGATGAAGAAGACCTAGCCTTGCTCGAAGCTCGCGATATCCTCTTTGCCCGCCTGCTTCAATACCGCGCCTTCAAGGAGATTGCAGCAACCTTCGCCGCGCGCATTGAAGCCGCCGATAAGTCGTTTGCCCGTGTTGTGGCGCTCGATCCCGCGCTTTCAGCGCTGCTGCCTGAGGTTTTGATCGGTGTGGGCGCACCCCGCTTTGCCGCGATCGCCGAGCGCGTACTTACTCCTAAAACCCCGCCAGTTGTTGCTGTGGAACACCTCCACACCAGCCTGGTAAGCGTTACCGAGGAGTCAAGGAGGGTTGTTGAAGCCCTGCGTAGATCCCGGACATTGAGTTTTAGAAACCTCTGTTCCGATGCCGACTCAACCTTAGTCATCGTAGCTAGGTTCCTAGCCCTGCTAGACCTCTATCGTCAGGGCGCCCTGCGTTTTGAGCAGGTTATCGCCCTTGGTGAGCTCCAGATCAGTTGGACTGGTTCAGATGAGGGTGAGGTCGCTGCCTCAGATGAGTTCGATATTCCGGTCTCCGTGCAAGAGGATGAGGCGATTGATCAGGCGGAGGGTATAACCCCAGATTTAAGCGTAGAAAATGAGACAGAAGGTGGTAAAAATGTCTAATCCCGAACTCGATCGTTCTATCGAGGCGATCCTGATGGTCGTCGACGAACCAGTTACCGAGTTAACTCTGGCCTCAGTTCTAGAACGTACCGTTGATGAGGTAGTCGAGGCCCTTGAGCGGCTTGTTGGCTCATACGAAGGTCGAGGTTTTGCCCTGAAGGCGATCAATGGGGGATGGCGTTTCTACAGCCACCCAGAGTGCGCCGCTGTCGTGGAGAAATTTGTTCTAGATGGTCAACAGAACCGCCTTACCCAAGCAGCGCTTGAAACCCTGGCCGTCATTGCATACCGTCAGCCCGTCTCTCGCGCCCGCGTTTCGGCGATCCGTGGCGTAAACGTTGAAGCGGTAATGAAGACCTTGGTGACCCGCGGGCTTGTCGAAGAGGCAGGGCTTGAGCCTGAGACTGGGGCGATCTTGTATAAAACGACCAGCTACTTCCTGGAAAGACTTGGACTTAACTCACTCGGTGACCTGCCAGCGCTGGCTCCCTACCTGCCGGATCTTGATCGCTTAGATGAGATCTTGGAATCACTCACCGACTAAGCTTCTCTTCACGCTCGGATTGGCCCTTGCTTTGACCCCTGCACCTGCTGTGGCGTAGACTCACGCCTTAACTTCCCCTTGATGGTTTATCAATCGAAGGCCATCTCTGTGGGGGAGCGCTCCGAGTGACTGTCGAGAATGGATAGCCAAATGGCCGAAATGCGCCTAAATAAAATTATTGCCGATGCCGGAATCACCAGCCGTCGCGGAGCCGATGAGTTAATCATTGATGGCCGAGTAAGCGTGGATGGATTCACCTGTCGTGAGCTTGGAGCAAAGTTTGACCCTCTACTGGTAAAAGTCATGGTTGATGGTGAGACAATAACTAGATCTTTGACTAAGTCTTATTTAGTACTTCATAAACCAAAAGGTGTTTTGTCTACCATGTTTGATCCCGAAGGACGTCCTTCACTTGCCGACTTTATCGATCTACGCAAAGAACGCCTTTTCCACGTTGGACGCCTCGACAAGGATTCAGAAGGCCTCATTCTTCTCACAAATGATGGGGATTTAACCTTCAGGGCCACCCACCCTTCCTTTGGGCTGGAAAAGACCTACATTATTGAATTTGATGGAAAGCTTCCGGTTGGGGCGGAAAAGACTCTTTTAAAAGGAATCGAGTTAGAGGATGGAATAGGGCGAGTTCTCTCCTTTAAGCAGCTCAGCCCGCAGTGGATCGAAGTCACTATCCATGAAGGCAGGTACCACATCATCCGTCGGCTAATGGAGGCGGTTGATGTCACAGTCCTGCGGCTGATCCGAACCAACTTCGGACCTATCTCCTTGGGGGATACGCCTGAAGGAAGATGGCGAGACTTAAATGCTGGTGAATTAGCAAACCTACAAAAGGCTTTAAGTCTTTAAGGTTTTATCTACAACGAACCAATAAATCTACAAAACCATTTATCTATATTCTTTCTCAATTCGTCTTTATTAACTATTTATCGATATTATCGACGTAATCCGGGCGTAAAACTTTCTTGAAATAACCATTTATTGATATTTAGCAAATTTGGTGTTGCAGATAACGTCAGGATCTTCCTTAAAACCACCAAATTGAATATCGGAAAACCGTTTACTAGATATATCGATAAAACGCAATATATATAACAACTAGTTGAACTTTCTGCGGGTACTATTGGAAAATGTCCAAGGTTAAAGCGATACGCGGGGCGGTTCAGGCGCAAGCCAATACCGCCGAGGCGATAGACGCTGCCACCAAGGAACTTTTGGCGGAGATGCTCAGCGCCAACACTCTTACCGCCGATGACTTTATCTCGGTGATCTTCACGGTCAGCCCTGACCTAAATGCAGCTTTCCCAGCTAGCTCTGCGCGTGAGCTTGGTTTTACTGATGTTCCACTCATCTGTGCGGTCGAAATTGGAGTTCCTGGCTCGCTCGAACGGACTATCCGCATCATGGCGCACGTTGAAAGTGGGCTAAAAAAGTCAGAAATCAACCATATCTACCTAGGCGGAGCAAAGGTTTTACGCCGAGATATAGCTCAGTAAGGCCGATATCTCATGGCGATAAACGAAGGGAAAGCCTTTTCTTCAATCCGGATAATTGGCTCTGGCCTGATCGGAACATCGATTGGTTTGGCTTTAGCGGCCCGCGGAGTTCAAGTCGAGATGCTCGACCGAGATCAAAAAGCTCAGAAATTAGCCCAAGATCTGATCGCCTCAGAGATCACCGATACCCCTGAGGTAATTCTCTTCGCAATTCCCGCTAGCGCACTAGCTGAAAGTTTTGAGGGCCAATTTAAACTCAACCCAGGATCTAAATTTATAGATATTGCAAGTGTTAAGAATAAACCTCAAGTTGATGTATCAAGAATTAAAGGCGCGGCCGAGCGCTTTCTTGCTACCCACCCAATGGCTGGTAGAGAAGTTGGGGGAGCGGCCAGCGCCCGAGCAGATTTATTCGAGGGTCGAACCTGGATCTACTGCCCAACTTTTGTTGATGGAACCGACGTCGACTTAGATGTACTCGAGGCTGGCCTATGGTTGATCAACTCTCTGGGAGCCACTCCAGTATCAATGTCTGCCTCCCACCATGATTCGGCAGTTGCCTTGGTTTCACACCTACCGCAGATCGTTGCCTCCCTTCTAGCTGCGCAACTTAAGGGCGCAAAGAGCGAAGATTTAGACCTCGCAGGCGGCGGGCTACGAGATACAACTCGTATCGCTGCCTCGGATCCAGAGCTATGGCAAGAAATTATCGCCAGCAACGCGCAAGAGATTTTGCCGCTATTAATAAATCTACAAAACGATCTTGATTCACTGATTAACTCTTTAGATGATCCACTCAAGGTTGGTTCGGTTATCGCGGCGGGTAATGAAGGTCGAGCAAAGATTCCAGGTAAGCATGGTGGAAAGGCTCGCGAATACACACAGTTGCCAGTGGTTATCGAAGATAAGCCGGGACAACTTGCAGCGTTATTTGATGAATGTGCAAAAGCTGCGGTAAACGTTGAAGATTTAACAATCGAACACTCACCTGGTCAGTTCACGGGCTTGATCACTCTTGCTCTATCGGCGAGCGATGCGTTGATTTTGCAGAAACATCTTGAAGAGTCGGGTTGGAACGTTCACGCTCCAAGATAGACTAGTAGCAAGAAAAAGTTTATAACTTTGTAAGTTTTACACCGCGCAGGGCAATGATGGGATGTAAGTAGAGATGATCGTTGTAGCCATCGATGGACCAAGCGGTGCGGGAAAGTCCAGCACATCGAAACTTGTTGCACAACGAGCAGGTTGGAATTATTTAGATACTGGCGCTTTGTACCGTGCGGTCGCATGGCTTGCGCTCAGAGAAAAAATTAGCTCTGCAGAAGATATTCTCGCTGCGCTTTCCGACAACACAATCCACTTCATCGCAGATCCGAGAGATCCTAAAGTTTTTGTCGGCGACGTAGATGTATCAACAGAAATAAGAAGCGAAAAGGTAACTGAAAGCGTAAGTGCAATTAGCGCACTTCCAGAGGTTCGCGCCGCACTTTTATCTTTGCAACGCAGATTAATAAATAGCGCAGAACGCGGAATCGTTGTTGAAGGTCGCGATATCGGTACAGTTGTTGCTCCAGATGCACCGTTGAAGATTTATCTACAAGCAGATATCGCCGCTCGCGCTGCAAGGCGGTCTAGCGAAATAGCCGCACCAGTTGCCAGTGTCTCGCAATCCCTAAACCAACGCGATGAAATTGATTCGAATCGGGCAGTTTCACCGTTAGCTAAAGCATCAGATGCGGTTTTAATTGACTCTACAGAACTTGATTTAGAAGAGACGGTAGAACGCGTTTGGGAGTTATTGAAAGAGCGTTCGCTGCTAGGACTTCCCATCGTTGCGATCCTAGGAAGACCTAACGTTGGTAAATCAACTTTGATCAACCGTTTCATTGGACGTCGCGAAGCGATTGTTGAAGATACCCCAGGTGTTACACGCGATCGCGTTCAATACGAATGCGAATGGGGCGGACGCCGTTTCATAATTATGGATACTGGCGGATGGGAATCAAAGCCGGATGGAATTTCGGTTCAAGTTAGCGCGTCTGCAGAACTTGCGATGCAAGAGGCAGATGTTCTTGCATTCGTAGTTGATGCACATGTTGGCGCATTAGATGAAGATGACATTCTGGTTCAAGAGCTTCGCAAGGCTAAAAAACCGATGGTTCTTATCGCAAATAAAGTTGATAGTGATGTAGATGAGGCCGATGCACATGCGCTCTGGAATCTTGGGCTCGGCGAACCTAGATTTGTATCTGCCCTTCATGGTCGTGGCAGCGGAGATTTATTGGATTACATTGTTCGCGAGATGCCGGAAGTTGGTGGCGCACAGACCCAAGATGGTTATCGCAAAATCGCGCTGATCGGTCGACCAAATGTTGGTAAATCAAGTTTGTTAAACGCTCTCGCTGGCGAAAATCGTTCCATTGTTGATGATGTTGCTGGAACTACTCGCGATCCAGTTGACGAGTTGATTGAATTTGGCGGATCGATCTGGCGCTTTATCGATACTGCCGGTTTGCGTAAACGCGCCAACCAAGCCAGCGGAACTGACTACTATGCAACGCTTCGCACGCAGAGCGCTCTTGAACGTTGCGAATGCGCCGTAGTTGTTTTAGATGCTTCCTCGCCGATTTCCGAGCAAGACCTTCGTATTATCACGATGGTTGAAGAAGCCGGTAAGGCGATGGTGATAGTGATGAACAAGTGGGATCTCGTCGATGAAGATCGCCGCGAGCAATTAGATAAAGAGATCGATCGCCACCTGGATCAAGTTGCATGGGCGCAGCGGGTACATGTCGCGGCCAAGACTGGTTGGCACCGTGATCGTCTAGCTCCAGCGCTTCGCACGGCGATCGATAGTTGGGAACGTCGCGTTCCAACGGCCAAACTCAACTCGTTCTTGGGCGCTCTTATCGGTGCAACTCCACCTCCGGTGCGCGGTGGAAAGCAACCAAAGATTTACTACGCAACTCAGGCAGGCATCGCGCCACCGAAGTTCGTTATCTTCTCAAGTGGTTGGATCGAACCTTCTTACCGCCGCTTTATAGAGCGTCGCCTGCGTGAAGAGTTTGGCTTCCCAGGCACGCCAGTTATGGTGGCGATTCGAGTAAAAGAGCGCGATTAATGACCATAATGAAGAAGCTTTCCCTAGTCACCGTTCCGAATACGCTCACCTTTCTGCGCGCCCTCGGCATTCCGCTCTTTATCTACTTAGCTATCTCACTTGAGGCAGATGGTTGGGCGATTCTGACCCTGGCTGTTGGAGGAGCAACCGACTACTTCGACGGCAAGATCGCCCGAGCTTGGGGCCAAGAATCGCGCTTTGGTGAATTAGCGGATCCGGCTATCGATCGTTTGTATATCGTTGCGACTCTCATCGTTCTCTATCTGCGCGATGCGATTCCGTTGTGGGTGATAGTTGTTCTAGTTGTTCGCGACTTGGTCCTGGCTGTTGCAACCTTGGCGCTGACAGCAAAGTCTCTACCTCCGCTTAAGGTTACCTATCTCGGGAAAGCGGCGACTTTTAATCTGCTCTATGCATTTCCATTTCTCTTACTAGCGCTAAATCCAAATTGGTATGGAACTCTCGCCTATATCTTCGGTTGGAGCTTTGCGATCTGGGGGATAACTCTTTATCTCTTTACGGGTGTTACTTATCTCGGCTCTGCGGTTACATCTCTTCGTAAATCGCGATAGTTTTCTCTCATTAATTATCTTTAATTAAGAGGAGTTCTAGTGTCATCTATTCCAGATAACTTGCAATATACAAAAGATCACGAGTGGGTTTTGGCTAACGGAAATACTTTCCGCATGGGAATTACTGATTACGCTCAGGGTGCGCTCGGCGATATCGTCTATGTGCAGCTGCCGAAGGTTGGCGAAAGCGTTGTTGCAGATAAAGTTTGCGGTGAAGTTGAATCTACGAAGAGCGTCTCTGAAATCTTCGCTCCAGTTTCAGGAAAGATCGTTGCGATCAACGATGCGCTTAATAACGCGCCAGAGACGATCAACTCAGATCCTTACGGTGCAGGTTGGTTGGCCGAGATTGAAGTAGCGGCGCCGCCAGCCGGCTTACTCTCTGCCGAGGATTACCGTCAAATTACCGCGTAGAAATCAGAGATTCTCCGCACTTTTTTCCGCTTGATTTTTTCCTTTTCTCACCCTAAGTTCAGCCTCAGGTTGAAGTTGAACCTCAAGGAAAGCGAAGGGGGAGCGGTATGGCTAAGCCAGATACAAATGGCGAACTCACCAGCACCCTTCACCTCGGACTCCGTTCGGTAGTAGATGGTTCCCCAGAAAGCGCACTTAACGCCCTTCTCTCATCTGCCAGCGAGTCAGACCGCTTAGCTATAACAGCAATC
>CAZKNQ010000032.1:2034-8351 GCA_964554225.1 uncultured Candidatus Planktophila sp. | reverse complement strand
ACATCTTTAAGTGCTGGGGAGTTCTGATCGAGTGAATCAGCAATTCGTTCGATATTTGCAACCATCGAAAGTCCACGAATGATCTGTTCCTGGTCTACATCTTTAGCATCTTCAATTAAAGACTCGGCAAGTGCAGCACCAGCTTCGCGTGCATCATCTGTGGCCGTCGTTGTAGTTTCGAAATCTTCCTCATCATCTATCTTCGATGAGATCGCATAACTTGCAGCAGATAGCGCAACTGCGATCTGTTTCTTGGTGGAATCAGCAATACCTCCACTTACGGCAGAGTCAAAGAGAGTTCGCGCAATCGTGCGCACCTGAAGGAGTGTGTGTTCAATAGCAATACCTTGCACATAAACTTCTTCAGCCTGATCTTTCTCCGCAGTTGGAAACCATCTGGCATGTCCACGGGCCTCAACAGATTGTGCGCGAATCGCAGGCACTGCTTCCATTAATAACCTTGCCTTAGCCAACCAATTACCGGCTTCTTTCTGGGTGTAACCAGCAGCTACGCCTTCCGACATTTTGGCTAATAGATCTGCAGCTTTTGCTGAAACATCTGTGATCTGATCAATTGCGCGATCAACTGGTGTCTTGGCGTGTGAGAAATACGAGAATACGATGGCAACGGCTGCACCAATTAGAGTTGAGCCAAGACGGTGTGCTGCTGTTGTGCCGCTGATTCCGGGGCCGATAACGATAAGTGCAGTAACCGGAACATTTACAGATGCCACCTCACCTAAGTGAAGCGCGCGCGCAACAACTGCGCAGAAGATAACTGTTAAACCTACGGCGATAAAGCCGAAATCAAAGATCGAAACGTTGATAAGAGCAACGGTCGCACCAATAGCGGTTCCGACAATCTGCCCGAAGCCCTCGCGAACAGATTTATGAAGTGAGATGCGGATAGATAAGGTGCAGACAATTGCTGCTACTACCCCGCCATCTTCAATGAGTAGATCTCCAATTTGCCAGGCCACTGCTCCAGCAAGGCCGGCAACGAGTATTTGACGCACCCAAACCCGGCGGTCGGCAAATAACTTCTTTAACTTTTTCCACATGATGTGGCTAAGTTTAGTAGGCGCGCACCAATTCGCACATACGAGCCGCGTTATCTGCAAGGTTTCCGCGCGAAAGCGCTCCACCAATCAGTAGCGCGCTGTCATTGCCATACATCTTTATCATCTCTGGAATTCGCTCTAAAGTCATTCCGCCTGCAGGAGCGACAAACATTGGATTTAAATTGCCTAGTTTTTCACGTGAGCGGTCAGTTATATCTAGGCAATGTTCGCTGCTGAAAGCAAAGCGTCCACCAATATTTGGGAAGATAGTGATGTCAGCTCCGGCAAGTCTCATCAAAGTTCCCAAGACAATTCCGTGCGAAATACCTTCTGATTTCGAGGTAATCAATGAGCCCAGCATTGCTGGATGGCCCTGAATAGGAAGTGCGATTGAGTCATCTGATGCAATCTTGCGTAGCGAATCAAATCCCGTTATTCCGGGGAGAATCAATAGTGCACCTGCCCCTAAATCTTTTGCAGTATGTGCGGCGTCAACTATCTGATCAAAAGGAAGATTAAGGCTTGGTGCATAAACAGATTTTCCACCAGTTACTTCATTGGCTTCTTTTACTGCGCGAGAAATTAGCGTCACTCGATCTTTCCAAGTAGCCCAAGGTTGATTAGCAAGGCTGTGGTCATCCTTAATCAAATCAAATCCTGCTAAGGCTAAGGTGCGGGCCATTTCGGCAAGCGTTTGGGCATCAGATCCCATTGGCTTTAGCGCAGTCGCAACAAGGGGGCGGGTTTCTGCACCAAGCAATTTACGCAATCCACTGATTCCAAAACGAGGTCCGCTAAATTTCGCAAGGAAGGTATCGGGAAGTTTTAAATCAACAATTCTGACGTTAGGGAATAGCGAAACATTTCCCCAGAGCACATTAAGAAATTGGTTTAGCTCGCCACCAGTTACATCGGGGTTATAGGAAATCGTGATCAAGTGGCTGGTTTTATCTAAGGATGAGATCTCCTCAACTTTTCCAACCACTTCTTCTTGAATCCAACTGGGCGCTAATTCGTAGGGAAATTCAATCGTCTGTTCAGCACGAATTACATCAGCGATTACCTTTGGGTCTTCGCCGGTGAATTTATAGGTTACGTAGATACGATCCACTACAGCGCCTGCCCATTAGCCATGGGCAATTATCTACCTAGGAAATGCTGCCGCAACACCACCATCGACTGCGATAACGCTTCCGGTTGTGCGTGAAGATTCGTCACTCAAGAAGAATGCTGCAGCACGGGCCACATCGAGGCTTCTTACACGTGCATTTAACAGATTTCGAGAGGCATAGAAGTCCTCAAGTTCCTCTGGTTTCACACCATGAGCAGCTGCACGTTGTTCGCGAATACCACCCTCCCATAATTTGCTGTTATCAAAGACCGCATCAGGATTAATTCCGTTGAAGCGAATTCCAGCGTTGCCACCTTCAAGGGCGGCAATGCGCATCAACTGCAACATTCCTGCTTTGCTAACTGAATATCCACCGAATCCTGCACCAGGTGCAAAAGCGTTCTTGCTCGCGATGTAAACGATCGAGCCGCCCATCTTCTGTTTACGCATTACCTTCATCGCTTCTTTAGTCAACATAAATGCACTCGTTAGATTAATATCTAAACCGCGGCGCCATTTTTCAACATCTAAGTCTTCAAGTTTGTCGCTGATTCCAATACCGGCATTTATCACAGCTCCATCAAGTCCACCGAAGTGCTTAATGGTCTTTGTAACTGTTGCCTGAACATCTGCTTCCTTTGATTGATCACCCAATACCAAAAGCGGTGGGTTGCATTTATTCTCGGCAAACTCTTTCTCAACTTCAATAAGTCCTTTTTCTTCTATATCTGCAAGTACGACATGAGCACCACGTTTTCCGAGTTCAAGAGCAACACCTCTTCCAATGCCGCTTCCGGCACCTGTGACGATAATTATGTGTCCATCTAGTTGTGCCGGTGCTGGCTTGTTCTTTAACTTAAATAGCTCCATAGGCCAGTAATCGAAACCAAAGATTTCCGCATCAGAGATTGTGTCTCCGTCGCCAAAAACATCAATGACTCGCGCGGCAACTTTGTGCGTATGTGACGCAATATCTGCCAGCATCACATTCTCTTTAATGGTGGTTGCGGCAGTAACAGCACCAACTCCAGGGACAATAATTACGCGTGGATCATTTCCGTGGCTTGAATAACCAGCAGGAAGCATGTGCTTATTTGCTTCAAAATATGCGCTGTAGTTCTCGCGATATTCATTTATGCCAGTTTCAGTGTCTTCCAAAGTTACTGTCGCTGACTTAGGTCGGATACGCAGCATGTGGTCAGCACTTGATGCACCTAGCGCCAAAACCTTCTTCAAGTCTGGACGTGATGCAATTTCGGCTAAGCGGGTATCTGTTCTAAGCAACTGCTTCTTACCAAGGGTTCCTCGTAACTTTAGAAGTAAATCCTTTAACTCTTCATCGGGCAGATCTTGATGTTGGAAATTCGCCGCTGGTCGTTTATTAAGTGAATCCAGGTATTTATCAGCCAATGCCACTGCATCAAGAGTCTTTTGATAACAACGATCTGAATCCTCATCCCAAACAACCAGGCCGTGATGAGCAAGAACTACACCGGCATATTCGCTTAAACCGCCAACTAGCTTCGAAAGTTCAAAGCCAGGACGAATCCAATCAACATACGCAAATTCTTCACCAAGTGCTTCACGAACTGCTTTTTCCCCTTGCGGATGATTGGTCAGCGCACAGATCGCATCCGCGTGCACGTGATCAATGTGTTTAGCAGGAAGAAAGCCGTGCAAAAGTGTTTCGATAGATGGACGACGTGACGTTGGATCAACCAGCGCCCTAGTTACATAATCGACCATCGTGTCATCATCTAAAGCATCAAAATCACGTAACGCCAGTAACTCCTCAAGGTAAAGCGCTGGGTAATCCCGATCGATCGCGTACTGCATATCTGCGCCAGAACCTTTAACCCACAAAACTTTCTTGAGCCGACCGAGATGATCTTTGATTTCACCTTTACTCGAAGTATTTCCGCCACCATAAACCACCATTGATTGATCGGCGCCGATCTTCTGTGAACGCGCAACGAGGTCGTGTAATGGTTTTAGATCACTCATAGTGTTTGGCCTTCTGCTATTTCGTAGGATTGTTTCTCGGTTATTACTGCGCTTATGTACTTTGCTGGTGTTACATCAAAAGCTGGATTAAAGGTCTTGGCACCGTTCGGTGCGACTTGGATTCCCTTAAAATGGGTTAACTCTTCATCGCCACGTATTTCGATATGGATTTCACTTCCGGTTTTGATGCTGCGATCCACGGTTGATTCGGGTGCAACCACAAGAAATGGAATTCCCGCGGCGTGACAGGCAAGTGCGACACTGAGCGAACCAATCTTGTTTGCAGAATCACCGTTTTTAGCAATTCGATCTGCACCAATTAGAGCAGCGTCGATACGACCACTCAAGATTGCCATCGCTGCTGCGCCATCGGGTTCGATGCGATAAGGAATTGCTGATTTCATTAACTCCCAGGCGGTCAAACGAGAGCCTTGAAGTAGCGGACGAGTTTCATCTGCATAAACCTCTTTAACAAATCCTCGCTTATGCATCTCTTTAATCACACCTAGAGCAGTACCAGTTCCCGTAGTTGCAAGAGATCCAGTATTGCAATGGGTCAAAAGAGTCATTGGTTTGCTGCCAAGTTTTTTTATCAGCCAATCCGCGCCGATATTTCCCATGTCGGTACTTGATTGCTTATCTTCACTCGCTAACTGATGTGCAGCAGCAAGAACTGCGTCGCGACCTTCGGGTAGATGTTTACGGATCTTCTCGACGGCCCAAGCTAAGTTAACTGCCGTTGGACGTGCATCGCGAAGTAAATCAAGGTTATGTTCTATCTCTTTTGCACTATGTCCTTTGCGTGCAGCTTCATCGACAACCAGGACGACACCGTAGGCACCAGCTACACCGAGCGCAGGGGCGCCTCTGACTACAAGTCTTCGAATAGCGTCTATATACGGAGTTAATTCGTCGTATGAAATATAGTTTTCAGAGATTGGAATCTGAGTTTGATCGAGCAGAACAATCTTGTTTTCTTTCCAGACAATCGCTTCGAACCCGCTAGACATTTTAATGCTCCTTATTCAAGGTCTTGAACTTATCACTTCGCTTCTAAAAAAGTGATTACTAGGCGTATGAATCCCAATCGCCACCGCTAAGGATTCCACCATCTATAACAATAGATTGGCCTGTTATATATGAAGAAGCATCTGTTGCCAGAAAGATTACTGAACCGATGATTTCGTCAGGGTTTGAGAGGCGACCTATCGGAGTTGTTTCATCAAACCATTTAGTGCGGTGGGGTTCGCCCCAAAGTGGCTTAGTGAAATCAGTCTTGATAACTGAAGGCTCGATGCAGTTAACTCTAATTTTATCTTTCGCCCATTCGCGCGCAGTGCTGCGGGTAATTGAAGTTACCGCAGCTTTAGTCGCTGCATAAACCGAGATTGTATTGAAGCTATAACGAGCGCTTAGAGAGCTCATATTTACAATAACTCCACCGCCAGCTGCCTTCATAATCGGATGGGCGGCCTGCGAAATAAAGTAGATCGCCTTCATGTTCACTGAGACAATGGCGTTGAAATCTTCTTCGGTTACTTCGGTTATAGGTTTGCGACGATTTATTCCGGCAGTATTGATAACGATATCTAGGCCACCCATAAGCGCACTTGCCTCATTGACCACACTGGCGCATTGATCTGGGTTAGATAAATCAGCGCTAATTGAGAAGGCTTTTCCAGATTCGCCAGAAATGGATTGGCGAACTTTATCGAGTCGTTCTTGATTTAGATCCTGAATAGTTACATCAGCGCCGCGTTCAGCAAAAGCTTTAGCAATCAACGCACCTAGCGTTCCGGCGCCGCCGGTAATGAGAACGCGCTTCTGCTTAAGATCAAATAGTGGATCAAACATTTGCTACCCCTGTAACCTCTAAATAAGTAACGCTCTCGGGAGTTAAAGTCTGTGGCTTTAAATCAATTCCAGAGAATTTCACTTCTTGCTCAATAGTACTGAAATTGACCAGAATAACCTTTGCCTTCTGACCTGAAGTAACGATCAGGCAATCAACTAACTCTGGAAGAGATGAAGCGGTTGGTCTGGCATGAGTAAATCCCTTGAGATTCTTGAACAAGCGCCATACTGGAAATTCTTCACCTGCTTTACTAGCAAAGTTAAGTGGATCTCTACTTCCAGTAGAT
>CAZKNQ010000032.1:0-1934 GCA_964554225.1 uncultured Candidatus Planktophila sp. | reverse complement strand
TTTTTTGCGATCGTTTTCTGGGTAGCGGTATTTTGTATAAGAGTTCGATCATCAAATGAGTGCACTTGAGGGTTAATTGAGAAGTTAACTTGGTCGACGAAGTCCACTGCACCCTGATTGCGATTGAGTTCGGTGAAGTACAGATCTGTACCACCAATGATTTTCGACTTATCGCCTAGTAGTTCTTCTGCAGATTGAATGAAACCAATTGGCGTCGTTTTATCGCTTGCCGAGAAGATGTATAAAGAGCGAATCTGATCCCTTAATTCAATTATTGGCTGCAGTATTGCTTGAAGTTGCTGCGGGCTGTCGGCGGTTATCGCAAGATCAAGATAAATCTTTAACTGCCTAGTTACTAAAAGCGCCTTTTCCACAGTTGAGCGAATTTGAGAATCACCATTCAGCGCCAGACGCAGATGCTTAATCGCAAGGTCATCAAACCCAAGGTACTCACTAACGATTAAATGTGCAGGATCTTCACTTAGCCCTAAGCCAATTTCGGGAAGTTCAATTTCTTTGTCTCCGACTGTAATAACGGCAATTTCATTTGTATTGTCCAAATTAACTGATTTGGTTTCGCCAGAAATTGAGATGGTTATCTTTTGGCTAATCACCTCGCCCTGACTAACTTGCGCCGGGAAAGGTAGAGAAATTGGTGTGCAATAAGTCTTATACGAGGCATCACTCCAGTTACGGTGATCTTCACTCTCAAATATCTCACCTTCAAAGTTAACTGTTGCAACCTGCCCGCTTCGAAGCTGATGGCTGATGCCAGAAAGATTTAAGAATGGTTGATCTGGAGAAATATCTTCAGGGAATTTAGATTTTTCAATAGTGCCATCTGCCTTGGTTAATTCACAATCGCGTCCCGCTAAAGCCGCAACGGGGTGAAGTAAGCAGAGCCCCAAGCGGTTTCTCATAAATGAAACTGACGTCGATGCTTTAAACCCGTAGGTGATTTCTCCGCTTTCTGAGCCAGTTATCTCTAACTCCACAGTTAAATCTTTGGCATCGTGAGATCCCTGCGCTTTGATCTTCGCACTGAACGAACGATCACTAACTTCCCAAATTTCATCTTTGATAACAAAGGGTCGAGAAGTCCAATTAATATCCTGGAAAACGAGGTAGATCCTTCGAATTACCTCTTCGCTACCGTTACTTATATTCCAAAGACTGCCTTCGGAATATTCCAACGTCAACGGACCAGCAACAAGTTTTCTCATCTATCTACTACTTAAGTAGTGAGCCAACGTTAAAGACTTGGCCCGATTCGGCTGATTCATATGCGCCTAGAGTGATATCTAATAATTTAAGAGTATCTTCGCCGCTGGTTTCCGGAGTTCTGCCTGTCTTCAAGCATTCGATCCAATGCTTATTTACATTTACGACGCTATCTTGAATTCCGTTCCAGGGCTCAGAAGTCCAACCGTGATCCGGAATAACAACTACTTCATTGGTCACAGAAGTTCCCGATACAACTTGAAGATGGTAATCGGCGGAAAGGGTGATTGCCCCCTTGGTTCCCTCAATGATTACGAAGGTTTGCGGATAAGTGCTGTGGTCTGAACGAGTCTCGTAACTAGCATCAACGACGCAGCTGGCATCTGGCATATCCATCAATATCGTCGCTGAATCTTCGCCTTTAATTATCGGATTGACTCGATGCGCCGAAGTAAAGATCGTGTTTGGTTCACCTATAAAGTAACGCGCAAGATCGAAGAGGTGAACTGCAACGTCAACGATAATCATTCGTTCGCTCTCGACCAGCCAAGATTGAGCAGAGTAAACATCGTGGGCGGTTCTAAATGAAATTCGCCCGAAGAACGGGCGACCAATGGCGCCACTATCGATAATTTCTTTGATTTTTCGCATCGGGGTCTGGAATCTAAAATTCTCGTGAACCATAAAGGGCAAGCCTTTATCTGACATCGCCT
>CAZKNQ010000031.1:0-8403 GCA_964554225.1 uncultured Candidatus Planktophila sp. | reverse complement strand
AGAGCGAGTGGGAATTCGCATAAATTTCCTTGCCATAGCGCCTAACGCTATCAGGATGCGAGAATGTCGCCATGACCTCCAAGTCTCAGGCCGATATGGCAGAAGTAGATTTCACAGAAGTAATCTCAAGGATGAAATCCGAGAGACCAATTACCTTGGATTTCAATATTTCTACAGCGCGCCCAGAACCAACTCTGGATGAAGCGCGCGCTGAGCTAGCAAATTCGATCGGCGAGATCGCTCACAAGG
Source organism: uncultured Candidatus Planktophila sp. (assembly GCA_964554225.1). Lineage (GTDB taxonomy): Bacteria > Actinomycetota > Actinomycetes > Nanopelagicales > Nanopelagicaceae > Planktophila. Next base: position 8,154 of record CAZKNQ010000031.1, on the reverse strand, counting down.
TTTTCTCAAAGAAGTATGGTCCTCTAGTCGGAACCGTCACAAAAACAACTGCCGAGACGCTACTAAAGAATGCGGAAGATAATCTCTATCGCGCCAAAGGCGATGCCACCTTAATTATTCAAGAGTTGGTGGATCGAGCATTTACATCTCCAAAGAAAAAGAAGAAGTGAAGCCACTCGTAACTGTTTATTCACGTAGCGGATGTCATCTATGCGAGAACGCCGAAGCAACTCTCGCAGGGCTTACCGAAGAATTGAATTTTGAATTAGAGATAAAGTTGATAGATGGTAGCGAAGAGTTAGAAAAGTTATATGGACACGAAGTTCCTGTGATTCACATCGATGGCGAGCATCATGACTTTTTCAGAGTGGATGTAGAGCGGTTCAGATCTTCCCTTGAAAAACATCATCTGCGTCGATAATTCGATATGAATAACCTTGCTCGGCAAGGAAGCGTTGGCGGTTTTGGGCAAAATCTTGATCGATGGTGTCGCGTGAAACTACTGAGTAGAACTTAGCGCCACGGCCATCTGCCTTGGGACGCAAGATGCGCCCTAAGCGCTGTGCTTCTTCTTGACGAGAACCAAATGCGCCAGATACCTGAATCGCAATTGTTGCTTCAGGTAGGTCAATGGAAAAGTTAGCGACTTTCGAAACAACTAGACATGTGATCTCACCGGTGCGAAATGCGGCAAAGAGCTTTTCACGCTCCTTAATTGGTGTTTCACCTTTAATTACTGGCACACCAAGAGTCTCCGATAAATCATCTAACTGATCAATATATTGACCGATCACAAGAACTTGTTCGCCTGCATGTAGACCGACAAGTTCTTCAACAACATCGCGCTTTGTGCGAGTTGTTGCGCAGTAGCGATACCGTTCTTCAGGCTCGGCAGTGGCATATGAAAGACGTTCTGCTTCAGTGAGATTAACGCGAACCTCAATACATTCAGCAGGTGCGATATATCCCTGCGCTTCAATCTCTTTCCAAGGAACGTCAAAGCGCTTTGGACCAATTAGGGAAAAGACTTCGCCTTCCATGCCATCTTCGCGAACCAAAGTTGCAGTTAACCCTAAACGGCGGCGCGATTGAATATCAGCGGTAAAACGGAAGATCGGTGCTGGAAGTAAGTGAACTTCGTCGTAAATGATCAAGCCCCAGTCATGGGTATCGAAGAGATCAAGGTGTGCGTAAACACCATTCTTCTTCTTGGTCATAACCTGGTAGGTCGCGATTGTTACGGGGCGGATCTCTTTCTTGGCACCTGAGTATTCGCCAATCTCATCTTCATTAAGGGTTGTGCGACGAAGTAGTTCTTCACGCCATTGACGCGCTGCCACTGTATTTGTAACCAAAATTAGAGTTGTTGCTTTGGCATGTGCCATTGCCGCAGCCCCAACAATTGTCTTTCCAGCACCACAAGGAAGAACTACGACACCAGAACCACCGTGCCAGAAGCCTTCGGCAGCGAGCTCTTGATAGGGACGGATCTTCCAATCACTCTGCTTTAGCGCGATTTCATGTGCTTGGCCATCAACGTAGCCCGCAAAATCTTCTGCCGGCCAACCTAAACGTAGAAGTGATTGTTTAATTGCACCACGTTGGCTGGGATGAACTGCAATAGTTTCTGGATCAATTCGCACACCGAGCAGCGGCGCAATCTTCTTGGCGCGAATAACTTCTTCAAGTACACCGACATCGGTAGTAACAAGAATCAAGCCATGCACTGGGTCGGCTTCTAGGCGCAAACGGCCATAGCGCGACATAGTTTCTGCCACATCTACAAGCAATGAATGGGGAACTGCGTAACGTGAATACTTAATCAAAGTATCGATAACTAGCTCAGCATCATGGCCGGCAGCGCGTGCATTCCATAAGCCGAGGTTTGTTAAACGGTAGGTATGAATATGTTCTGGCGAACGTTCGAGTTCAGCAAAAGGTGCGATCGCGCGACGACATTCTGTCGACATCGGATGATCAATGTCTAGTAGGAGCGTCTTATCGCTCTGAACAATTAGTGGGCCTTCGCTCATTTCAAGAGATCCTTTATTAGAGCATGCAGAAGCGCACTTCGTTCTTCGATCGATTTCAGACTTAACCATTCATTTGGCGCATGTGCGCCGCCGCCAACTGCACCCAGACCATCTAGTACTTGCGCACCAGCTGCCGCGGCAAAGTTGCCATCGCTTGCGCCGCCGACTTCAGCACAACCAAGAGGCGCCATACCGATCTCTTTTGCAACACGTTCTGCGCGCTCATAAAGATCTTTAGTTGATGAAGGTTGTAGCGGCGGACGATTTAAACCACCAGTTACTTCAATACGCGCTCCAGAAACCGTGGAAGGCAGCGCTTTAATCGCCTCATCAATTCGTTCAAGTTCTGCTTGTGAGAAAGAACGGGCATCAATTTCTAGCACTGCTAAATCAGGAACTGTATTTGCGCTGTTGCCAGAACGAAGAAGTGTTGGAACAACTGTTGTGCCATGGGCTGGATCTTCTAGCGCAGATAACTTAAGAATTAAATGCGCGATTTCGACAGTAGCGTTGACGCCCTTTTCTGGTTCAAGGCCAGCATGCGATGCCAGACCATGTGCGCTGACCTTGTACATCGAGGTGCCTTTACGCCCAGTCTTAACTTTTCCATCAAGCGAAGCTTCTAGAACTAATACCGCCTTCGCCTTGGCGGATAAATCCATAATTAGTTTGCGTGATGCAAAGCTTCCGGTCTCTTCATCAGTAGTTGCAATAAGTGCTACGCGATTGCCAACTTCAGAGATTTCCTTGAGCGCATAAAGGGCTTGAACAAATCCGGCCTTCATATCGAAGACGCCAGGGCCGCGAACTACATCGCCGTTTACTTCCCAGAGCGGTGAATAAGAACCATGTGGCCAAACGGTATCGAGATGAGCCAAAATTAAAATTTCAGGTGAATTTGAACCCCACCAGAAAACTGGTCGACCTTCGATCTCTTTTATTTGGGCAGGTGTTCCAAGAACGCGCGTTGAAATATCGCTAGCTAAACGAACAACGTTGCGACAGGCTTCAATATCTTCGCTCGGTGATTCACAACGAACCAACGCTTCTATCGCTGCCAACATAGGGTCAAGTCTGCCGTATTGGTCGCTATTGGCGCTCGTCATATCGCTGCCACACCTGTAATACGAGCAATTCGGAAGCTTTGAACTTCGCCAGTTGCATGATCGCGGGCGAGAAGCGAGCCAGCAGATAGTTTTAGCGGATCGATGATGCGATGCGAGACCAGACCATTGTTATCGGCATAACCGATGGAAAGAGATGTGGCTGGTTGGTTCTGCAGATAATCAGTCAAGATATCTAAAGTCTCGTTCGCTGTTGTTCGGGGGAGTGAACCAAGTGCGTTAGCCGCAATATTTCGCATCGTACTTTGGCGATGGCTAGATTTTTCTCCAGTACGCAGTGCGCGTAGTGCACCTTCTAGTTGAATTTCATCTGGTCGCTCGAACTCACCGATAATTCTTGGCGGGCGTGCTTTTGTTTTAGCGCGCTGAATCCGTGGACCGCTCAGCAAAGCGCCTTGTGAATCTTCGCCGGCTGGAAGATATCCAAAGCTGCGCAGAATATTCATGGCATCTCCAGCATCGTGTTGGCAGATTAAAACTTCTGGCGCAATCTGGCGCAGCGATAACATATCCAAACGCTTATCGTTCATGATCTGCGCAATAAGCGCAGAATCTTCACATCGGATAAACGCTGAGGTATTGCCGACGCGCAACTTACCGTGCTTCTTTGCCACATCGGCAATTAAATATTCCAAGGGCTGTGGCATCGGAGTCTTGGAAGTTTTCTTTAAGAAAGCTTTGATTTCATCGCCGCTGCGGCCATGATCCAAACCGCGTCGAATAGTTGCTTCACTAAAACGGTAAACAGTTGCGCCACCGCGACTTTCAATCTCTGCCAAGATCGCAAGTTCTTGTGCGATCTCGTGTTCTAGCGGTCCTGGGGCGATTGCAGTGTGATCGCTCTGAATAAGTATGTGATCAACCGGTTTAGGAAGATCTTCATTGATACTTTCTAACTCACCGCCCGCTAGGAGCTCTAAGCCATATTTGGAAATTACACCTTGGCCAGTAATTCCTAGCCACTCTGCTTCGCGTAGCGCCCATTGCAGATAATCAGTTGGGATTCCGTTGCTGCGCTTTGCCGGCATGTGCCAACTGGCTAGGGCTGCAAAAGAGTTGAATTCAGGTGCTACAGATGGGTTCTCGGAAAGTAAGCGAAGAACTAACTTACGGATTGGCGCAGCAGATACGCGATCTAACTCTGGGCCAAGTGGAGCAACATTCTTACTCTCATCTTTTCCAACTAATCCGCTTACACGAGAAGTAATTAGCCAAGGCGAAACAAGTGATTGCCATCTTGCAGAGGGTGTTTGCATCAACCAGATATCAAATTGGGTAGTTGGAAGAATTCGATCATCTGCATCAATCGTCACAAGTCCGGCCAAATAAGAAACCTCAGCGATGAATGCGGCACATGATGTATCGACGCCAAGATGAGCGGAGAGAACTTTCAGATCGCGAACTCCTAAACCACCAGAGCGCAGCGCATCGGCTGGCTCTTGCGCCCAGAAATTTAAAACTTCCTCTGTCCATCTAAGGAAGGTGGTGATATTTGCGATCGCAGCTAACTGCACGCTCTTTAGATCACGCTTCTCAGTTTTCAAAGCAGGGGCTTGAATCTGCAACTCTCTATGTAATTTGCCACCGCGCAGTGCCAAGGCAACTTCGCGCACCAATAAAACTGTCTTGGTATTAGCGGCAACTACGAAATTATTTTCTAGTAACCAGGCAACGCCGGCACCGGGCTTCTTAACATCTGCCACAGTTCCACGCGGTGGACCCCAAACCATCGCTTCCAGCGCTTTCTTAGCCGCAGGCGGTGCTTCATCCAACTTCTTTAGATTTAACTTAACGACAGTATGTGGACCAAGTCCCTGTATCTCATTGCCCAGAACTTCACGAACGGTGGTGGGAATATAGAAACCATCTTTACCTTGAAAGATAAGCCCACGTTCAAGCAAGCCTGGAATAAGAAAAACCGCTGACTTATCGGTTAATGAGGCAATGGTTTTTTCAGAAAATGGTTCGGCGGCGATTGCGCAGGCTTCAAGCACTTGATATTGCCAGGCATTGAGGGCATCAATAGCTCGCGCCAGGCTGGGTGCAGAAGATGCGCGCACTGCTAGTGATGCCACATCAGGTGGAACTGGAGTTATTAAATCTGGGCGATGTGAAAACAAGGAAATTAAGGCAGCGTCATCCAAGGTACGTAAGTAATCTGCAAAGGAGCGCGTTTCCATAACTTGCCTACATTACTGGCAAGTGACCGCTTAACGCGAACTGTAAGAGTTATCTAGATTTTCTGCGCGGAGTTAAGCGGGTTCCCAGCCAGGCTGCGCGCGAGACGATAGGTCCTAGCCAGCGATTGATAGAGCGCATTCTGCGGAAATCGTGAATTGGCCAATTTTCCTTAAGTGCGCGAATTCTTAACTTTGCATCAGGATTAATTGCGGATGGATGGCCAACAGTTCGAAGCAGGGGGAGATCGTTGTAACTATCGGAATATCCAAAACAATCAGCAAGAATAAAACCACGATCTTTAGCAATTTCTTCAATTGCAACTGCCTTCTCTTTACCGTGCAAAAGTGGGCCGTTCATAGCACCGGTGTAGTGGCCATCAACGATTGCCGCCTTGCTACCAAGTGCGCCAGTAAAGCCAAGCCTTTCTGCAATAAGCGTTGCCATATCTTCAGGGGCTGCCGTGACCAACCAAACTTCTACACCATCATTTAAATGGGATTGCGCGATTTCGATAGTGCCTTCCCAGAGTGAGGGAGAGACATATTCGTCGTAAATTTCTTGAGCGACGGTTCTAATCTCAGAAACGTTATGGCCACCGATAAAATCTTGTGCCGCCTTTTGAAAGCGGCTAATTTCTTCGCTCTTTTCAGTCCCTGTTAATCTAAATCTCAGATTGGCTAATACAAATCGTGAAATATCTGATTTAGTGAAGAAACCGCGTTGGTACATGCCTCGGCCCAGGAAGTAAATTGTTGAGCCGCGAACCAGAGTGTTATCGACGTCAAAGAACGCTGCGCGTCTGACGGTGAGTGACATGTCACTACCCTAGCGATTATCCCTGCTTTTTCTTATTAAACCTCGAGGCAGCCGACGCTTTATGCTTAGGGCTATGGGTACCACGGTTCACGTCGCGCGACATGGAGAAGTAGAGAATCCTGAGAAAATTCTCTACGGAAGACAACCAGGTTGGAAACTTTCAACTCGCGGTCAGCAAATGGCGCAAACACTGGGTGAATGGTCAAAATCCGTAGACCTTGGCGCACTGCATGTCTCTCCGCTGCAACGCGCACAAGAAACTGCTGCACCAATTGCTCGTGCACACAACATTGAGATAACAACCGATGAACGACTGATTGAAGCTGCCAACGTCTTTGAGGGAAAGAGTTTTGAACTTGGAAGTGGAGTTCTTAAACATCCATCTTCATGGCGCCATTTATATAACCCATGGAAACCATCTTGGGGAGAACCATATGAAGAGCAGATCAACCGAATGCTTGCGGCAATCTTCGCCGCGCGTAAAGCTGCCAACGGAAAAGACGCGATCGTAGTTTCTCATCAACTACCTATTTGGTCTTTAAGAAGTGCAATCGAAGGCCGTTCACTTTTGCACGATCCAAGAAAGCGGATCTGCTCCCTCGCTTCGGTTACCAGCATTCACTTTGATGACGAAGGCGTTATTTCAGGACTTTCCTATTCTGAACCAGCCGGACACTTACTGCCCGAGAAGAAATAAGTAATGCGTAAAAGACTTTTCACTCTCGCGCCACTTCTGCTAATAGCTTTTACGTTGACCGCGTGCGGCGGGGGAAATTCAATTGCGGAAGAGAGTTTTATTGAGGGCAGTGGAGCCATCACCAATATAAATTTGGAAGATCGCAAAGCAGCGCCAGCGCTATCGGGCATGACTCTAACTGGTAAGACTTTTATCTTTAATCCTGGACAAGTTGCGGTAGTAAATGTTTGGGCCTCTTGGTGTTCACCATGTCGCGCCGAGATCCCAACGCTTATTGAACTTTCCAAGCAATATCCCAACGTGCAATTCATGGGGATATTGACTCGAGATAACCCAGTAAATGCAGAAGCCTTAGCGCGTAGATTGAATATTCCTTATCCAACTTTTATTGATGACGCGCTCTTGCTGGGCTTTAAATCTACACTTCCTGCAAATGCCATTCCTTCTACTGTTCTGATCGATAAGAACGGCAATGTTGCTGCACGAATCTCTGGTGAAGTAACACTTACCTCGCTAAGCAAGATAATTAGAAAGTTGGAAGCAGAATGATTGACTTTATTGTTGATCAGTTATTTGGTGGCTACCTGCTTGCAGCGCTGCCATTCGCCATCTTTGCCGGCATCATCTCTTTTCTTTCCCCTTGTGTGCTGCCGCTAGTGCCGGGTTATCTCGCCTATGCCGCAGGTTTTTCAAAATCTCGCGGCCGAGTTTTCTTAGGATCAATTCTCTTTGTTACCGGCTTTAGCGCGCTCTTTATCTCTTACGGGGCCCTCTTTGGTGGAATCGGTTCTGAAGTATTTGCACGAGAAGAGTTGATAACTCGCATCCTTGGTGGTTTAACAATTCTCTTAGGTCTGCTCTTCATGGGTATCTTTCCGATGGCACCAACTTTTCATCCGCGTATTTCAACAACTGGTGGGTTAGTTGGCGCGCCACTTCTGGGATTCCTCTTTGGTATCGGCTGGACTCCATGTATCGGACCTGCTTTAGCAACGGTACAAACTCTGGCATTTCAAGAATCAAGTGCGGCGCGTGGAGCAATTTTATCTCTCGGATATTGCATCGGCTTAGGTGCACCATTTATCGCAACTGGGCTCTTTCTAGATAAATCCGAGAAGTTGCGTAAGTTTTTAGTTAGACGCGGTGATTTAATTTCCAAGATCGGTGGCGTCATTTTAATTCTTATCGGAATCGCTCAGTTGCTAGGACTCTGGTCTGATTTGATGGCCTCACTTCGCACAGTAATTTCAGATTTTGTGCCGGTGATCTAATGAGTAATGAAGTAGAAGTTCCCGAGCTCGGT
>CAZKNQ010000030.1:0-8418 GCA_964554225.1 uncultured Candidatus Planktophila sp. | reverse complement strand
CGGCCAACATACGAAGTGATGTTGACTTACCGCAACCTGATGGACCAACAAGAACCAAGAATTCACCGTCTTTAACGGTTAGGTTTAACTTGTCGACTGCAGGTTTGGTTGTGCCTGGGTAGATACGTGTTGCGTTTTCGAATACAACAGATGCCATTTAAGGTATCTCCTTCTCCGGGCAGGTACGTGCCCGACGGTCCGAGGATGAAGGTGCTAGCCGGTTGGCTAGGCTCGCAAAGGATATGCCAAGCGTGGGCTAATAGGGAAGGGGCGCCGGAAATAGCCTTTGGCGAGTTCGCTTACATTTCGGCTCCCGAGTTCTTTGCCTTAGAATTACATCCATCATGGACCCTTACCCGATTGGTTCTTTAATCGGCGATCTCGCCTCTGTAGCTGGCCTGATTTTCCTTGGCTCATTCTTTGTGGCCGCCGAAATAGCCCTTATCTCTCTTCGCGAAAGCCAAGTCCGCCAACTCTCAAGTAGAGGTAAACGTGGCGCCAAAGTTTCCGTACTTACCTCAAACCCAAATCGCTTCCTAGCCGCTGCTCAAGTTGGCGTAACAGTTTGTGGATTCTTATCGGCAGCCCTTGGCGCCGAAAGACTTGGCGTTTATGTAATTCCACAATTGGTTGATCTTGGTCTCTCGGATGATGCGGCAAATGTGACTTCGCTAATCGGAGTTACCTTAGTAATTGCTTACTTCTCACTTGTCTTCGGTGAACTTGTACCTAAACGCCTGGCGCTATTTCGCACTGAAGAGATTTCGCTATGGAGCGCTGGTCCAATTGATTTCACAGCAAAATTCTTTAGACCTGTTATCTGGTTGCTTTCCAGATCTACTGATGTAGTTGTACGCATCTTTGGAATTGATCCAAAAGAACAACGTAGCCAGATGTCGGAAGAAGAACTACTTGATCTAGTAACTGGCCATGCTGCGCTGACCGCGGAAGAACGCGATATTGTCGAGGAAGTCTTTAACGCATCCGAACGTCAGGTGCACGAAGTAATGGTGCCGCGTACCGAAGTAGATTTCATGGATGCTTCATTAACCGTTGGTAAAGCGATTGCGCTCGCCGTTGATCGTGCTCACTCACGTTACCCCGTTGTACGTGGATCAACCGATGAGGTAATTGGATTTATCCATGTTCGTGATTTATTGGATACAACTCTGGTGAGCGCCGGCGGAAAGATTCAAGAACTGGTTCGAAACATCATGTTTCTTCCTGGCACTAAGGGGGTCTTGCCTGCGCTGACAGAGATGCGCAATCAACGTCAGCACTTAGCTATCGTGCTCGATGAATACGGCGGCACTGATGGCATCGTGACCCTCGAAGATTTAGTCGAATGTCTGATCGGCGATATCAAAGATGAATACGACACCGATGAGGCCGATGTTTCTATCGAATCTCGTACGGGTGATTTTGAGGTTGATGGACTGATTTCGATCGATGACTTACGCGAGCAGACAGGTATAGAAATCCCTGAAGGCCCGTACGAAACAGCCAGTGGTTTTGTAATGCATTTCTTGGGCCGAATCCCTGTCGCACACGATGTAGTTGGCGTCAACGGGATTCGAATCACTGTCTTGACTATGGAAGGCAAACGCGCTGGGCAGTTATTGATATCCCGTAACTAGCGATTCATGCGAGAATTACAACTATGACGCAGAAGCGAGTTCTATCGGGCATCCAGCCCACCAGCGACTCCTTCCACCTAGGTAACTATCTCGGTGCGCTAAAGCAGTGGGTTGATCTTCAGAGCGGAAACGATGCCTTCTACTGCATCGTCGATCTACATGCCCTAACAGGTGATATCGATCCAGCGCTGCTTCGCAAAAGAATTCTTTCATCTGCGGCGCAGTTAATCGCGTTAGGGATTTCTCCTGAAAAATCTACGCTCTTTGTGCAATCACATGTTGCTGAACATAACCAGCTCGGCTGGATTATGGAATGCATCGCTGGCTTTGGTGAAGCCAATCGCATGACCCAATTTAAAGATAAGTCCGCAAAAGGTGGCGCAGATACCGCCCGCGTTGGGCTCTTTACCTACCCAATGTTGCAGGCAGCAGACATTCTGCTTTACCAGGCGCACCAAGTCCCGGTCGGCGAAGACCAACGCCAGCACATCGAATTAACGCGCGATTTAGCAACCCGTTTCAACACTCGATTCGGTGATACTTTCAGAATTCCCGAAGGCTATATTTTAAAATCAGGCGCCAAGATTTACGATTTACAAGAGCCAACAAATAAGATGAGTAAATCATCTGGCTCGGTAGCAGGCGTCCTAGAGATAATGGATACGCCAGAGGCAAATACCAAGAAGATCAAGAGCGCTACAACCGATGCCGGCCGCGAAGTTACTTTCGATGAAAAAGGCAAACCTGGCATTAGCAACCTACTTACTATTCACTCAACACTCTCTGGAAAGAGCATTTCAGATTTAGAGAATGAATTTGCCGGAAAAGGGTATGGAGACTTTAAAGGTGCAGTTGCCGAGGTAGTTGTTGAGTACCTGCGCCCAATTCGCGCTAAGGCCCTCGAACTTCTGCAGGATGAAGCTCACTTGATTAAGGTGCTTCACAACGGCGCAGATAAAGCGCGCGCGGTCGCCAGCGCAACTCTGGCGCAGACTTATAAAAATCTAGGCTTGGTCCTCTAATGAAGTTACGTGCAGTAATCGCAATCACGGCGTTAGCGCTCTCACTTTTCGGCGCTGCGCAAGCAAGCGCTGCCACCAATATCTGTATCGCATATGACACTGGCGGGCCGGGTGATCGCTCCTATAACGATGCAACGCTAGCTGGCATTAAGAAAGCGCAGAGCCAGTATTCATTTACATTTGAAAGCGTTGTTACTGATGGCACCAATGCCGATCGCGCTAAGCGAATCCGCACACTCACTACCAAGAGTTGTACGACAATAATTGCGGTAGGCGGTCAGTATGCAAGAATTATCGAACCACTAGCGATTGAATTTCCAAATACCCAATTTGCGATAATCGGCGATGCCTCTATCCCTGCACTAAATGTAACTTCAATTATCTACTCTGAAAATGAAGCGGCGTTTCTAGCGGGCTATAGCGCAGCGCTAGCCACCAAGAGTGGCCGTGTTGCTATGGTGACTACGCCATCCAATGCAGACAACTACGAAAATGGATTTCTCCTCGGTGTTACTGCATCTAAGAAAAATGTGCGGGCGTTTGTAAAGTACACCGCAACCGAATCAGTGGTCTCCGCAAAGGCGCTCATAAGCCTCGGGATAGATGTTATTTATGATGCGACAACCGGTTCGGCAGATGGGCTATTTGAGGCGATTGTTAAGGCGAACACCTCAAAGAATCGGAAGAAGAATGCCCCAGAGGTTAATTTGATTATTGTCGAACCTGATCTTTACTTAAGCGTTACTCCTGCAACTTCTAAGTACCTAATTGCTTCAGTAGTTAAGCGAGTAGATATCGCTGTATCTGCCATTATCGGTAAGGCAGTTAATAACAGCCAACTATCTGATGTAATTGATGCTAAGGCCGGAATTTATGGACATCGCTACGGTATCGGCGATAAAGGAATTGAGATTGTAATTAAATCTAAAGCGCTAGCTGCTCAAACCGCGGCGATCAATGCGGCAGCGAGTGCAGCGTATGCAAATTAATTGGGAGCTCCTTAAAGAGCAGGCTACCGCTGCGATGAAGCAGGCCTATGCACCTTATTCAAAGTTTCCGGTAGGCGTTGCCGCACTTGTAGACGACGGTCGCATCGTGACTGGTTGCAACGTGGAAAATGCCAGTTATGGCCTCACTTTATGCGCAGAATGTGGCCTAATTTCTTCACTGATTAATTCAGGCGGCGGTCGCTTAATTGCATTTACCTGCGTTGACATCTCAGGGAACTTGTTAATGCCGTGTGGTCGCTGCCGTCAACTTCTGCAAGAACATGGTGGCTCAAAACTGCAATTGGCCACAGATGATGGAATTAAGACTTTAGCCGATTTATTGCCTTGGGCATTTGGCCCAGAGGAAATGGAAAAGCGTCTTGACTAGTAACTCCGTTGAACCGTTTGCTGCTGTAGAAATTATCGCTGCTAAACGTGATCGCAACGAACTTACAGATAAACAGATTGACTGGACGGTAGATGCCTATACCCGCGGAGTTATTGCAGACGAACAAATGTCAGCTCTCCTGATGGCGATCTTGCTAAATGGCATGAACTCCCGCGAAATTTCGCGTTGGACAACGGCGATGATTAACTCTGGCGAACGCATGAATTGGTCGATGTTAGATCGCCCAACTGCTGATAAGCATTCAACTGGTGGGGTCGGTGACAAGATAACGCTTCCCTTGGCACCGCTAGTTGCTGCCTGTGGTGGCGCAGTCCCACAACTGTCTGGTCGTGGCCTGGGCCATACCGGTGGCACGCTCGACAAACTCGAATCAATCCCAGGTTGGCGCGCATCACTTTCCAATGAAGAAATGTTAAAAGTTTTACAAGATACTGGAGCGGTAATTTGTGCGGCGGGTGCTGGTCTTGCTCCAGCCGATAAGAAACTTTATGCACTTCGTGATGTAACCGCGACTGTTGAGGCGATTCCACTTATTGCTTCCTCAATTATGTCTAAGAAGATCGCTGAAGGAACATCGGCGCTAGTGCTAGATGTTAAAACCGGCAGCGGTGCATTTATGAGTGATCCAAAGCAGGCCGCTGAACTTGCGCGCACTATGGTTCAACTTGGTATTGATGCAGGTGTAAAGACACGAGCGCTAGTTACCGCGATGGACGTTCCACTTGGTTTAACTGCCGGGAATGCCCTTGAAGTACGCGAATCTATTGAAGTTTTAGCTGGTGGGGGACCGGCAGATGTTGTTGAGTTAACGATCCTGTTGGCGCGCGAAATGATTGATGCTGCTGGAATTGTTGGCAAAGACCCTGCCGTTGCACTGAAAGATGGTTCTGCGATGGATCACTGGCGCCGAATGATTTCTGCCCAAGGTGGAGACCCAGATGCCAAACTTCCAGTTGCACTGGAACAACATGTCATCACGGCAGAAAACTCGGGAACGATGACCACAATGGATGCGATGAAAGTTGGCGTAAGTGCATGGCGCCTAGGTGCAGGACGTTCTAAGCAAGGCGAGAAAGTACAAGCTGGCGCGGGTATCGAAATGCATGCCAAGCCTGGAGATTATGTGCAAGCGGGTGCACCGCTGCTTACTCTGCATACCGATGAACCAGCGCGATTTGAACGCGCTCTTGAAATTTTAGATGGTGCAATTTCAATAGAGGAAGGTGGAACGGTAAATCGTCTGCCTCTGGTAATTGAGCGGATAGGTTAATGAGCTCTTTAAATTCAATCCCAACGCCAGAACAAGTTAAGCGTTTGCCCAAGGCTTTGCTGCATGATCACCTGGATGGGGGACTTCGCCCACAAACAATCATTGATATTGCAAAAGAGATTGGCCACGAACTTCCAACTTATGATGCAACCGAGTTAGCCGAGTGGTTCCGCGCATCCTGTGATTCTGGTTCGCTAGTCCGCTATCTTGAAACCTTCGCGCACACCGTTGCAGTAATGCAACGTCCAACCGATATTGTGCGAGTTGCGCGGGAATGTGTCATCGATTTAGCCGAAGATGGCGTGGTCTATGCCGAAGTTCGTATGGCGCCTGAGTTGTTAACCGAAAAAGGCTTAACACTTTCGCAAGCGATTGAAGCGATCTTGCAGGGTTTTCAAGAAGGCGAGAAAGAGGTTGCTAATTCTGGTGGCAAAGTCCGCGCAGTTCTACTCCTGTGCGGAATGCGCCAGAATAAACTTTCTCAAGAAGTAGCGGAATTGGCTGTTAAATACCGCGATCGTGGCGTTGTTGGCTTCGATATCGCAGGTCCCGAAGATGGCTTTCCACCAAGTGATCAGTTAGATACCTTTGAATACCTGCGCCGCGAAAATGCTCACTTCACGATCCATGCGGGTGAGGCTTACGGCCTTCCTTCCATCTGGGAAGCGATTCAACTTTGTGGCGCCGAACGCCTCGGGCACGGCGTACGAATCATTGACGATATCGATTTAAATCACAAACCTGCGCGCCTTGGAAAACTCGCGGCTTACGTTCGCGATCGTCGCATTCCTTTAGAAATGTGTCCATCTTCAAATATACAAACAGGGGCTGCAGCAAACTTCGCAGATCATCCAATCGGAGATTTAGCCAAACTTCGCTTCCGCGTAACTGTTAACACCGATAACCGATTAATGTCGGCAACTTCGATGACCCGTGAAATGAACGAATTAGTTAAGGCATTCAATTGGAGTTTCTTAGATCTGCAGCGTGTGACTATCAATGCGTTAAAGAGCGCATTCATTCCATTTGAAGAGCGCTTAGCAATTATCGAGGAAATAGTAAAGCCAGGTTTTGCAAAGATTTCTACTGAATAAGAGTTAAACCCCGATTGGGTGCCAGACCGTCTTTGCTTCCATAAATGCATAGATACGAGTTGGAGTCTGCGCATCATCAAAGTGATGGATCCGCTTTAGGTTTTCCGCGCCAGCTTCTTTAAGTGCAGTGCGCTTCTTCTTTTCGATTCCAGATATATCCATACCGTCGATATCCATATGTGAAGCTGCCCAAGGCGCAAGTTCATCATGTGAACCAGTAAGGATATTTATAACGCCATGTGGCAGATCGCTAGTTGCCAATACTTCAGCAAAGGTCATCGCAGGTACCGCTGATGCTCCAGGAACAAGTGCGATAACTGAATTTCCAGAGGTGATCACTGGCGCTATAGAATCGATAAAGGCTAAGAATTCATCCTTTGGCGCAACTGCGATAACGCCTTGTGCTTCAGGGATGGTGAAGTTGTAATAAGGGCCAGCAACTGGGTTTGTAGAGCCAAATGCTGCGGCCAACTTATCGCTCCAACCGGCATACCAAACCCAGCGATCGATCGCAGCCATTAGTTGCTCGTGCGCTTTCTTTTGAGTTGCACCCGTTGTTACAGAAATTTCAGCAGCGATCTGATCTGCGCGTCCTTCGAGCATCTCTGCGATGCGATAGAGAATCTGTCCGCGGTTGTAGGCAGTTGCCTTTGCCCAACCTGGTTGCGCTGCACGCGCTGCAACAACTGCATCACGCAGATCTTTACGCGATGCCAGGACGGGATTGGCAACGAAGTTTCCTTTCGCATCGGTTACTTCATAGATGCGACCAGATTCACTGCGCGGGAAAGCGCCATTGATGTAGAGCTTGTAAGTCTTCTTCACTTCAAGACGTGACATTTACTTTCCCTCCTTTAGATAAGAAGCCAGGCCATGTCTTCCGCCTTCGCGTCCCCAGCCCGATTCTTTATATCCACCAAATGGTGATGTGGGATCAAATTTATTAAAAGTATTTGCCCAGATTACGCCGGCACGAAGTTGTTGAGTCGCCCAAAGAATTCGCGAGCCCTTCTCGCTCCACACGCCCGCAGATAACCCAAATGGAGTGTTATTTGCTTTCTCAATCGCCTCCTGCGGTGTGCGAAAGGTAAGAATTGAAAGTACTGGTCCAAAGATCTCTTCCCGTGCGATGCGGTGGGCTTGTGTAACTCCGGTGAAGATAGTTGGTGCAAACCAATAACCTTTATCTGACAAATTACATGATGGGCTCCAACGTTCGGCGCCTTCGGCATCTCCTGCAGCAGATAGCTCGTGAATCTTTGCTAACTGCTCCCGTGAGTTAATTGCGCCCAGGTCTGTGTTCTTATCTAAAGGATCTCCTACCCGTATCTTTGACATTCGCGCTTTAAGTTTTTCGGTAATTTCATCTGCTACGCCTTCTTGCAAGATCAAACGTGATCCGGCACAGCAGACATGGCCTTGATTGAAGAAAATACCGTTAACAATGCCTTCGACCGTCTCATCGATAGGGGCATCATCAAAGACGATATTTGCGCCTTTTCCACCTAGTTCAAGGGTGGCTTTCTTATTAGTGCCAGCGATAGCGCGGGCAATTTTCTTGCCGACTTCGGTTGAACCGGTAAATGCGATCTTGTGGATGCCAGCGTGATTAACGATCGCAGATCCGGTAGAGCCATCGCCGGTAACAATATTTACAACGCCATCTGGAAGTTCTGCTTGTTGGCAAACCTCAGCAAATAAAAGTGCGGTGAGAGAGGTTGTCTCAGCTGGTTTTAGAACAACGGTATTACCAGTTGCAAGTGCTGGCGCTACTTTCCATGCCAACATCAATAATGGGAAGTTCCAAGGAATGATCTGGCCGGCAACTCCATGTGGCTTTGGCAACTTACCCATGCCGGCGTAATCTAATTTATCGGCCCATCCTGCATGATAAAAGAAGTGCGCGGCAACTAATGGAATATCAATATCTCGAGTTTCGCGGATTGGCTTACCGTTATCTAGAGTTTCAAGTACTGCAAATTCGCGGGCCCGTTCTT
>CAZKNQ010000029.1:0-8532 GCA_964554225.1 uncultured Candidatus Planktophila sp. | reverse complement strand
TCCTTACTCACAAATTGAAGCAGTTATTCATCCGCAATCAGTCGTGCACTCAATGGTCGAGTACGTAGATGGTTCAACGATTGCACAAGCATCGCCTCCAAATATGAAGGGGCCAATCTCTTTCGCAATCAACTATCCAGATCGTGTAAAGGCGGCAACTACGCCAATTGATTGGAGCCAATCTCATGCTTGGACATTTGCTCCGATCGATAACGACCGTTTCCCGGCGATTGATCTTGCACGACGTTGTGGCGCACTCGGCGGCGGATTGCCGGCAATTTTCAACGCAGCAAATGAAGTCTGCGTTGCTTCATTTATTTCAGGGCGAATTGGCTTTACATCGATAGTGGAAACAGTTGAAGAAGTAGTCCAAAAGCTTGGCGGAAAATCGGCAAGCGCACCGCGTGATCTTTCTGATGTCAGTGCCATCGAAGAGGATGCGCGAGCAATCGCCACCGAACTTCTTCAGAAAGTAGCCCGTTAATGGAAATCCTCGGAATCCTCGCCTTTATCTTTGCCCTGCTCTTCTCCGTAATGGTGCACGAATTTGGCCACTACCTAACAGCGCGCCGTTACGGAATGCGAGTCTCTGAATTCTTCGTCGGATTTGGAACGCGCATCTGGTCACGGCAACGTGGCGAAACAGAGTTTGGAGTCAAGGCGATCCCAGCCGGTGGTTACTGTCGAATCGATGGAATGACGCCACGTGATGAGATGCCAGAAGGTGAAGAAGGCCGTGCTTTCTATCGCGCATCATCTGGGCGAAAGTTGATCGTCTTAGGTGCAGGTTCATTCCTTCACTTTGTTCTTGGCTATCTCTTACTTTTCGTTCTCTTAGCCGGTGTTGGCGTAAACCAAGTTCTACCCGTAATTGATTCGGTTGCACCAAACAGCGCTGCAGCTGCTGCTGGTTTTCAAAAGGGTGATCAGATCATCGCAATCGATGGTGATCGCTCAACTGATTGGCAAAACCAACTCTTAAAGATCCGCAACTCTGAAGGACGCCCTCTCACCTTCACCATTGAAAGAAATGGTGTCATTCAAGATATTTCAGCAGCGCCACGCATGACGGATATTGACGATGGCACGTCACGTTATGTACTCGGAATCATCAATGAATTCGGTAATAAACGGATGAGTCCGGTTTCATCAGTCACTCGGGCAGCAGAACTTACTTGGCGATTTACATCGGCATCTGCAACATCTTTGGTGCAACTTCCTACCAAGATTCCTGCGTTATGGGGTCAGACATTTGGTGGCCAAGAGCGAGATGAAAATGGTTTAGTCGGAGTCGTTGGCGTTGCTCGAGTGTCTGGTCAAGCTGCAGCAAGCGGTGAGTTAGATCTGGTCGAACGCCTCGGAACTTTTATTCTCATTGTCGCCAGTTTAAATATCTTTGTTGGTCTCTTTAATCTCTTGCCGATCCTGCCGCTTGATGGGGGCCATATGGCGGTTGCAATTGCAGATGAGATCCGTGCGCTCTTTGCGAAAATTCGCCGAAAGCCCCGACCCCCGGCTATCGATGTGCAGGTGCTCACACCAATTACTGTAACGGTCTTCGTGATTTTGGCTGCGCTCACTGTTCTACTTTTGATTGCAGATATATTCAATCCAATCTCACTCGACTTCTAACTACTCTTTCGGCTGTTAAATCGCCGATTATCTATTTTTGGTGCAGAATAGGGCCATGGTCGATCTTGGAATTCCTAGCGCCCCACCTGCTCCACTACATCCTCGCCGTAAGACTCGGCAGTTGCAGGTTGGTAGCGTCGGAGTAGGTAGTGATTCACCAGTAAGCGTGCAATCTATGTGTACAACGCTAACTGCTGACGTAAATTCAACACTGCAACAGATCGCCGAGCTAACCGCTGCGGGATGTCAGATTGTGCGAGTTGCGGTTCCAAGTCAAGATGATGCTGATGCACTTGCTCAGATCGCCAAGAAATCTCAGATTCCAGTAATTGCAGATATTCACTTTCAACCAAAATATATCTTTGCCGCAATCGATGCTGGGTGTGCTGCAGTTCGTGTAAACCCTGGAAATATCAAACAATTTGATGACAAGGTCAAAGAGGTTGCCAAAGCCGCAGGTGATGCTGGTATTCCTATTCGTATCGGTGTTAACGCTGGTTCGCTTGATCCTCGTTTGCTTGCAAAGTACGGTAAAGCAACACCTGAGGCACTTGCTGAGTCAGCGCTCTGGGAAGCATCACTTTTTGAAGAGCACGGTTTCTCAAACTTAAAGATTTCAGTTAAGCATCATGATCCGGTAACTATGGTTAACGCATACCGCATCTTGGCTGCCAAGTGTGAGTACCCATTACACCTTGGCGTTACCGAAGCCGGTCCCGCTTTCCAAGCAACCATTAAATCCGCAACCGCATTTGGAATTTTGCTCGCAGAAGGAATCGGCGACACGATTCGCGTTTCAATGTCTGCCCCACCTGTCGAAGAGGTCAAAGTCGGTATCTCAATTCTCGAATCACTTAATTTGCGCCAACGTAAGCTCGAGATAGTCTCTTGCCCATCATGTGGTCGCGCACAAGTTGATGTCTATACCTTGGCTGAAAAAGTCCAAGCCGGACTTGAGGGAATGACCGTTCCACTTCGCGTTGCAGTTATGGGTTGCGTTGTAAACGGTCCGGGTGAAGCGCGTGAGGCAGATCTTGGCGTTGCATCTGGAAACGGAAAAGGTCAGATTTTTGTAAAGGGTGAAGTAATTAAGACTGTTCCTGAAGCGATGATCGTTGAAACTCTTATCGAAGAAGCGATGCGCTTGGCCGAAGAAATGGAAGCCGCTGGCGTAGGTTCAGGCGAACCTTCCGTCACAGTTAAGTAATTACACGATAAGGTTGCGCTCATGTTGCGCATGTCCAGCCTATTTCTTCGCACTCTGCGCGATGACCCTGCCGATGCAGAAGTTCCAAGCCATAAGCTCTTAGTGCGCGCAGGTTATATCCGCCGTATCGCTGCTGGAATTTACTCATGGTTGCCACTTGGCGTTATCACTCTACGCAACGTCGAAAATATCATCCGTGAAGAAATGGATAAGGCTGGATTTCAGGAAGTACATTTTCCAGCGCTCTTGCCAAAAGAGGCATACGAGGCCACTAATCGCTGGGAAGAGTACGGACCATCGCTCTTTAGATTGCAAGATCGCAAAGGTGGAGATTATTTACTAGGTCCAACCCACGAAGAGATGTTTACCTTGATGGTTAAAGGTGAATATTCATCCTATAAAGACTTACCGCTGACCATTTATCAGATTCAAAATAAATTCCGCGATGAAGCGCGCCCACGTAGCGGAATCATCCGTGGCCGCGAGTTCGTTATGAAGGATTCTTACTCATTTGATTTAACCGATGAGGGCCTTGGAATTTCTTACGATAAGCATCGCGATGCCTATATCAGCACCTTTGATCGCCTACACCTTAAATACAACATCGTTAAGGCAGTCTCTGGCGCGATGGGCGGATCTAAATCTGAAGAGTTCTTAGCGCCTTGCCCAACCGGTGAAGACACATATGTTCTCTGTCCTAAGTGTGGATTCGCCGCCAACGTCGAAGCGATGGTAACCAAAGTTGCGCCAGCCGATTCGTCAGGTGTTCCAGCGCTGGAAGAACTAGATACTCCTAATACTCCAACTATCGATTCACTCGTTGATGTACTCAATTCGAAATTCGGTGGTGGATTTACCGGCGCTTCCACTCTTAAAAATGTTTTGTTGATGGCCGATAACCAAGCAATCTCTGTTTTGGTTCCAGGAGATCGCGAAGTAGATCTAAAGCGTTTGCAGGCAGGCTTGCCTGGAGTCGAAGACCTTCGTGTATTTGAAGAAGCAGATTTTGCAAAGCACCCAGGTTTGGTGAAGGGATATATCGGACCACAAGATGCTGGAAAGTTTGGCATCACTGTTTACGCCGATCCTCGCGTTGCACCGGGTACTTCTTGGGTAACTGGTGCCAATAAGAAAGATCGCCATGCCCGTAACGTAGTCAACGGTCGTGACTTCACACCTGATGCATATGTTGAAGCCGCTGAAATTCGCGAGGGCGATTCATGTCCAGAATGTTCAACTGCAGTGGTTATTGATCGTGCAATTGAGATCGGTCATATCTTCCAATTGGGTCGCAAGTACGCGGATGCACTTGGCCTTACAGTGCTTGACCAGAACGGTAAATCACAAGTCGTCACAATGGGTTCTTACGGAATTGGCGTATCGCGCGCAGTAGCGGCAATCGCAGAGCAGAGTTATGACGAGATTGGCCTAGTTTGGCCGCTAGAAGTAGCTCCTGCGAAAGTACATATCGTCGCTACCGGCAAAGAAGATCTGCCATTCGATACCGCACTCGATATCGCAACAAAACTCGAGGCATCTGGCATAACAGTTATGCTCGATGATCGCCGTGACCCAAGTGCTGGCGTTAAATTCAAGGATGCTGAGCTAATTGGTATTCCAGTGATAATTGTTGTTGGTAAATCACTTGCAGAAGGCAAGATCGAACTCCGTAATCGCAAATCAGGAGAGAAATCTGAAGTTGCACTTGGCGATGTTATCTCTGCCGTAAAAACTCTAATCGCAGCACTTTCCTAAGGTGTTTGCAGATCTAACTCTCTACACACTGGCGTTTCTGGCTGCCGCCGCGTTCTGTGCCGGGCTCATAGACGCGATCGCTGGCGGAGGAGGGCTGATTCAACTTCCTGCAATGTTAATTGGCCTTGCGAAAACAGAAACTGTTGTAGTTCTCGGAACAAATAAAGTTCCCTCAATCTTCGGCACAACTGCGTCTGCGCTTACTTATCGTCGAAATATAAAGGTTAGTTCGAAGTTGTTAATTGTCATGGCGGTACCCGCCTTTATCGGATCTATGAGTGGGGCATCCCTTGCCTCGCTTATTCCAACCGAAATTTTGAAACCGCTAGTTGTTGCGCTCTTGATCGCAGTTCTTATCTACACCTGGAAGCGTCCGCAGTTAGGTCAGATCGAATCCATGCGACATAGCGAAAGTAGAAGGTTAAAGATTTCTGCTATCGCTGCGCTAGTAATTGGTTTCTACGATGGCATCATCGGACCTGGAACAGGGTCGTTTTTAATTCTGTTGTTAGTTGCCGTGATGGGCTTTGCTTTTCTGTCAGCATCGGCAATAGCCAAGGTAGTCAATGTCGCCACCAATGCCGGTGCCATTCTGGTCTTTGGCGTCAACGGTGAAATTCTTTGGAAAATTGGCTTAACTCTGGCGATCGCAAATGTCTGTGGTGGGTTAATTGGTGTTCGCATAGCCCTACGTGGTGGCTCCGGTTTGGTTAGAAAAGTCTTTATGGGAATTACGGCAGCGCTAATTCTAAAAGTAGCCTTCGATACCTTTACCGCGCTGCGTTAACTGTTATTAAACGGTGCTAAACTTGGTGCGTAGTAAAAAACTAAATAACAAGTTAATAAAAAGTAAATAAAGGAGCCAAACGTGTCACTGACACAATCAATTAACCAGTTGATCGAGCCTGCTGTTACTGAAGCCGGTTTCTATCTTGAAGAAGTCCAATTAACATCTGCCGGCAGCCACCGCATAGTTACCTGTATCGTTGATGGCCAAAGCCCGCTAAACCTAGATCAAGTTACCGTTATCTCACGTTTGATCTCAGAGCTCCTTGATACCGCTACCTTTATGGATGAAACTCCTTTTACACTCGAGGTAACTTCACCAGGTGTCGATCGTCCGCTAACGCTGCCCCGCCACTGGACCAAAAACCTAACTCGCGTGGTAAAGGTAAGTTTGCAAAATGGAACTGTTACTACCGGTCGACTCACTGAGTTTAACGAGGCAACCGCCACGTTAGTTGAGAATATCAAGGGTCGGATAAAAACCCATATCGTTAACTTCGCAGATATTAAGCGCGCAGTTGTTGAAATCGAATTTAACCGAAAAGAAGAAGCCCAGAAATTAAATGACGAAGATTTAAATGACGAGGCCGGCGATGAATAAAGGCCAGGTCGATGTCGATGCGCTAATCGCGCTGGCAACCCATAAGCAGATACCGCTGGAAGATTTGATTAAGGAAATTGAAGCAGGAGTTTTGACCGCTTATTACGAGACTGATGCGCCAAAGCGCCAAGCCCGTGCCTGCATCGATCGCGAAACCGGCGAGATTGTTATCTGGGTGCCGACTTTTAACGAACTTGGCGAACGAATCTCAGAAGATCGCGATGAACCAGAAGGTTTCGCACGCACTGCAACTTCTACAGTTAGACAGGTCATTAAGTTAAAGATGCGCGCCAATAACGATGCCGAAATTGTTGGCGAGTTCAGCGCATCTGTTGGCGATGTTATCTCTGGAATTGTGCAGCAAGGTCGCGATCCTAAGATGATTAACGTTAACCTCGGCAAAGTTGAAGGACGAATCCCACCTCAGGAACAAGTTCCTGGTGAGGTTTACAACCATGGCGATCGTATTAAGTGTTTTGTAGTTGAAGTTAAACAGGGAATGAAAGGTCCAGAGATCATGCTCTCGCGCAGCCACCCTGCGCTAGTTAAACAACTTTTCGCACTTGAAGTTCCAGAAATCAAAGACCGTATCGTTGAAATTATGGAAGTTGCCCGCGAGGCAGGACATCGCACCAAGTTGGCGGTTCGCTCACATCGCGCTGGCGTTTCTCCAAAGGGATCTTTAATTGGTCCAATGGGATCGCGCGCAAATGCAGTGATGGAAGAGCTACACGGCGAGAAGATTGATATCGTCGATTGGTCAGAAGATCCTGCGCAATTTGTGGCGCATGCACTTTCGCCAGCGAAAGTTACCAAGGTAGAAATAGTTGATCTGGCAACGCGATCTGCAAAAGTTACGGTCCCTGATTACCAACTATCACTTGCAATAGGTAAAGATGGACAGAATGCGCGATTGGCTGCACGTCTGACAGGTTGGCGCATTGATATCCATCCCGACACCCCAACTGTGCCTCGGTGATTGTGCATAGGTGATTGTGCCTAGGAGATTGGGCCAAAATAAACGCACCTGCTACGCAGGGATTTAGGTGAAATAGCCGCTCTTCGCTATCCTTAACCCTTGTTGAAGGTTAGAGAAGTGGCTGCAATGCAAAGAGGTATCAAACCGATACGCACCTGCATCGTTTGTCGCAAACCTCAAGAACCCTCACAGCTATTGCGAGTCAACTGTCTTGACGGGGTTATTACTCCAACAAGCGGTGGAAAATCTCACGGTAGGGGAGCCTGGCTCCACTTAACTTGTGGCTACATCGCGATAGATCGGAAAGCGTTTAAATCAGCCTTCAAGCTGGAGCAAGCGCCAGATGTTTCAAAATTTAAAGCGTTCTTAGATGAGCGCTTAAAGTTAGAAAACCAGTAGCCAACTTAAAGATATGGATGCGAAAGATATGAAACTCAAATGAGCTCGTTCAGATTATGAGGTCTTACAACTAAGGCTCGCATCCCTAGATAAATATCTAGAATAAAGATTGCGGGCCAAGACAGGAGAAATGTGTCAAAGGTCCGCGTACATGAGTTGGCAAAACAACTCGGTATGGAGAGCAAGGTTGTCCTTGCAAAACTCCAAGAAATGGGCGAATTCGTCCGCTCAGCATCATCAACTGTAGAAGCGCCGGTCGTGCGCAAGCTCATCGAGATGTATCCCGATGCCAAGCCAGTTGAGGAGAAAAAGCCAGTTAAGAAGGCAGCAGCGAAAAAGACCGCTGCCAAGAAAAGTGCAGAAGTTAACCCTGAACTTGCCGCCGAACTTGCCGCCGAACTCGGCGTTGACTTAGAGGCGCTAAAAGCATCGCGCGCTGAAACCGCTCCGGCAGCGACTCCTTCATCAACACCAGTTTCAGATGTAGAAGCGCCGGCAGTCGAAAATAAACCAGCTGCTCCACGTCCTGGAAATAATCCATTCTCAACTGGTAGCGCTGTTCCACGTCCACCACGTCCTGGAAATAATCCATTCTCAACCGGTGGCGCTGTGCCACGTCCACCACAACGTCCAACGGGTGCACCAGGTGCACGTCCTGGAATGTCAGGACCACGTCCTGGTTCTGTTCGTCCGGGTTTTGCAGCACGTCCAAATACACCACGTCCTGCAGGAACTGGTGGTCCCGGAAATTATCAGTCACGTCCAGCCGGTGGCGCAGCCTCTTCTGGTCCATATCGTTCAGGAGGTCCTTCAACTGGTCCTTCAACTGGTGCACCAACTGCTGGTGGTCCACAACGTCCAGGTGGTCCTAATCGTGGTCCAGGCCGTGGCGGCGCTGCGGGTGCATTTGGAAAGAATGCAAGCAAGAGCAGCAAGCGCAAACCTAAATCTAGAAAAGCGCTACGCGATGAATTCGACAATATGCAAGCGCCACAATTGGGTGGCGCAGTTATTCCGCACGGTGATGGAAAGACTCAGATCCGTATGCGTCGCGGTTCAACTCTGGCAGATTTCGCCGAGAAGATCGGCGCAGATGCAGCAGCGTTAGTTGCAGCGCTATTCCACTTAGGTGAAATGGTTACCGCAACTCAATCAGTTGATGCCGATACCTTT
>CAZKNQ010000028.1:5393-8686 GCA_964554225.1 uncultured Candidatus Planktophila sp. | reverse complement strand
AGCCGATAAAATTGTTGATGTTCCGGCAAGTAATGGCATCTTTAAATCTGGTTCAGTAGAAGTCTCAACAAATAGCGGATCATCCTTTTCTGCCTACGCTGATGCTGAAACATTAACTTCCGAATCAGCGCTATCACCACGCCCACTTCACTTCTTCGGTCCATTCGTTTTCTCTTCGAGTGCAAGCTTGGTACTGAAATATAAAATATATATTCCATCTATTGCTGGAACTTATTCAAATAGTGCCACTGGTTTTATTGGCGATCGAAGAATTATCTCCTCAACGACCGCTTCAATTCCGAGCGTTAACGTAGTCGTGAATGAAACTGGAACTGTAACCACATCTGAAACTACAACAGTTAAATTAGTTCCTGATCCGCAAACAAAACTAGCTTCAAATGTAGACACCTCAACGGCAACAATTAACGGAACTTTACTTGCCAACGACACCACCACTGCTGGGTATTTTGAGTGGGGAACCTCTCCAACATTATCTGCAAAGACGTCAATTAGTTTGGGAAATTATTCAGGCAGCAGCTTAAATACTGAGGCAAGAAATCTCACTGGTCTAACTCCTGAAACAACTTACTACTTTAGAATTATTGGAATTGCCAGCGGAGTGAGGTATGAAGGAGCAATTTTAAGCTTCACGACTCTTGCCCAGAAAGGTACACCAACAATTGTTACAGAATCACCAGCCAATGTTTCCCTGACGAATGCAACATTACGAGCTACAGTGGATCCAAACCTGACACCAGTCTACGTTGAATTTCAAGTATGGTATTCCGGCGTAGATACCAGAACTGTACGTATCGTCGATGATCCAACAATTGTTTATAACAATAATGATGCGCAAGATACATATAACCCATATACAAGTTTTTCTGGTTCAACATCTCAATTGGTTTCAATAAATATGGGTGACGTTGCTTATGGAATGAGTAGTTGGATATCAAGTGGAAGAACTATTTATTATCGAGCTCGAATTGTTGAAGTCACGGGATCTGCCGCCACAAACGCAACAGCAGTTAAACAATTCAAATTTGCCTCGTACAGCGATCAAACAATAACTTTTAGCGCGATCTCGGACATCACTTGGGGAGATTCTGCACCTTTAATTTCACCAACTGCTTCAAGCACGATGACGGTAACTCGTAGTTCACTCACCCCCACTGTTTGTTCAATCGATGGCAGTGGAAATATCGTAAATCTCTCGATCGGAACCTGCAGCATTGCTGCGAATCAGCCAGGAGGCGAGAGGGAAGCTGGGGTGTTCTTCAACCCTGCACCTGAAGTAATCCAATCTTTTGAAATTCTTGCCAAGGCAATCACGATCACTGCCGATGCGTTATCAAAGAATTACAACTCATCTGACCCATCTCTGACATATACCGTGACTGGTTTGGTAAACGCTGGGGATGTAACCGGTTCACTCACTCGCGCATCAGGTGAAAACGTTGGCTCATACTTGATCAGTCAAGGTTCTGTTGAAGCCACTTCAAATTATTTAGTTACTTACGTTTCCGCCAACCTAACCATTAATGCTTTGGCGATAACCATTACAGCAGCTTCCAAGACAAAAGTTTATGGACAATCAGACCCAACTTTGACTTATTCAATTTCTCCGTCACTTAAAGCTGGCGATAGCGTTTCTGGTGCGCTGTCCAGAAACGCTGGCGAAAGTGTCGGAACTTACACAATTAACCAAAATACGCTAGCGGTATCGAGTAATTACTCTGTTACATATACCTCAGCAAATTTAACGATAACAACGAAACCACTAACTATAAAGGCCGAAAACAAGACCAGGGCCAGTGGGCAGAGTGAACCTAGCTTCACATATACATTGTCCGGTCTATCAGGATCAGACTCGGTTACGGCGGTAACTCTTACATTCACTAAGTCAAGTCCAAGTTACAACTCAACGACACCTCCAACCTCTAATGGAGAATATGTAATTACTCCGGATTCTGCGACCTTTAGTACAGCCGTATCCGGTAATTACGCAATCACTTACGAGACCGGTACTTACACCATAACTAGTAAGACCCCACAGGTTCTAACCTGGACTGCTATCTCCACCAAAACCTATGGAGATACCGCTACGGCAACAGTTACTTCGGATCAAGGATTAACGGTTACCGTAACTAGTTTGACGCCATCGATTTGTACTGTTCCAAATCCTTCGGTTTCTGGCGCTACCGTCACAATTCTGGCTGCTGGTACATGTCAGTTAAATGCATCGCAGGCGGGAAATGCAACCTATGCAGCAGCCACTGATGTAACCACAAGTTTTGTGGTGAATCCAAAAGGGCTGACTATAACTTCAACGATTTCGGCTTCTCCAAAGAATTATGGAGATGCATCAGCAACTGCTGGTTTCACAAATTCTGCACTGGTTGGATCCGATGCTATTTCAGGAGTTACTAATACCTTTACATCTGGGGCGCCAAGTTATAACTCGAACTCAGTACCAACCTTAGCTGGAACATACACCTTGACACCAAGCGCACCTGTTTTCAGCACTGGTACTGCATCGAATTACACAATCACTTATGTAACGGTTTCTTACGTAATCAATAAAAAAGCTCTAACGATCACGGCGTCCTCGCATTCCGTTACCGAAGGAGATCCAGTTCCAACAATTACCGCGACATATGCGACATTTGCCTATTCGGAAACAGCTGCTGATTTGTCCGGCGCTCAAACATGCTCAACGGTATACACAACATCTTCAGCCGCTGGTAGTTACGCAAGTTCTTGCTCTGGATATACATCTGATAACTACACAATTACTTACGTTTCTGGCTCTATAACTGTTGCGGCTGCAGGTGGCGGAACCACATACACAATTACCTACAGTCTCAATGGTGGTTCTGGAACGACTCCAACCGAAACAGCAAAATCTAACGGTCAAACTTTTACAACCTCTACAGATAGCGGGTTCTCTCGCGGAGGTTACTCATTTGGTGGCTGGAGCTGTAATTCAGTAACCACTGCTGCAAATACCGTAGTAACTGTTGGAACAAGCAACATTACTTGTACTGCAATCTGGAATAAGAATTCGGGCTCTTCTAATTCAAATTCCAACACCCCTGCTCCGGTTACACCCGCTGTAATTAAGAAGATTGCAATTGCAAGTCTTGTAACAATTGCTACGACGCCTGTGAAATCCACCTTCACAGTATTGCTGGCCAATTCATCACCATCACCTTCGGCAACCCCGAAGCCAAGTGCGTCACCATCACCTTCGGCAACCCCGAAGCCAAGTGCGTCACCATCACCTTCGGCAA
>CAZKNQ010000028.1:0-5293 GCA_964554225.1 uncultured Candidatus Planktophila sp. | reverse complement strand
CCCCGAAGCCAAGTGCTTCTCCGTCAGTATCAGCTTCTGCGACGCCTTCATCATCGCCAACAAAAGCTCCAAGCAAGGGTATTTCAGAAAATTCTGAAGGTATAAAACTCTCTGAAACTACCGTGATACCAATTGTAAATAGCCAATCTTTAACATTTAAAGGTATTGGAATTTCAAAAGTGGCTGTTGTGAATGAGGAAGTGGCTATTGCGGCCAAGCCAGGATTCAGTGGCAAAACAGTAGTAACAATCACCCTGAAAGAAACTACAGAGGTTTCAGTCATCACTGCAGATGTAATTGTCATTCCACTGCCCGTGACAAATCCTGTCGTGAAGCAAATAAATGAGGAAAAAACTCGAATTTCTTGGGTTCGGTCACCGAACGCGATTGGTTATGAGGTAATCCAAAATGGCGAAGTGCTTTGTACTACTAAATCTGTTGGTTGTACTTTAGATCGCGGCATACCAGAAAATCCACCAGTGGAGATCAAAGCACTAGGCAAGGATGAGACTGAAAGCATAATCAAAGAAGCTACCTACGTCGCAGCGCCGGTTCGAGTAATCCCTGATATTGCATTAGTCGTTAATTTTGATACCAATAAATACAACATAGACTCAGGTGATCAACTTTTGATTCAAAATTTTGCATTTGATGTAAAGCTCTTCGGTTATAAAGAAGTTGATATCTCTGGCCACACCGATTCACGTGGAGGAGTAGATAACAACGCACTTTCAATGAATAGAGCAAAGGCGGCTCGGAATTACTTGCTTAAGCTCATACCAGATTTGAAAGTGACTATAAATGGTTTTGCCGATGTCGTATCAGTAGCTCCGAATTCGACCGCAGAAGGCATGGCGGCAAACCGACGTGCCGAGTTCCGAGTCGTCAAATAATCAAAATAGTAAAATCCCCCGTACTCAATGAGTGCGGGGGATTTTTCTTTAATTTCTTATGATGCTTCGTAAATAGTTGGCTCTTCTTTGCCAAGTAATACGGCGCGATCATCTTCAGATAAACCGCCCCAGATTCCGTAAGGCTCTTGCACTGCTAGCGCGTGTGCGCGGCATGCCTGGATTACTGGGCAAGTTGCACAGACAGCCTTCGCTGCATTCTCGCGATTGCGACGACGTGGGCCGCGTTCTCCATCTGGATGAAAGAACATCTCAGCAGGAAGTTCGCGACAGGCGCCTTTGTACTGCCATTCCCAATGATCTGCGATTGGAAGCGGTAGACGTGATAGTTCAGCCATGTTCTTCTCCTTGCCTTGTTGTAGCCCAACCATACAACCGCGCCATAGGTTGTTCAAGTATCTATCGGGTCATAAGTTGTTCGTTTCCTCACAAATTTCCTGAGAAAAAGCGGTAAGAACGCTCATTTCAAGTGGTGAGCAGGCCCACTTCAAGCCACGATAGGCGTATGGAAGAGCTCCTAACGGTTGCCGCTGTCGCCCGCCGCATAGGCGTAGCCCCCGCGACCCTGCGGACCTGGGCTCGCCGCTACGGCCTAGGGCCTTCGAGCCACGAAGCTGGGGAGCATCGTCGTTATTGCGCCAGCGATCTCGCCAAGTTAACTCTGATGCGCCGGCTAATTTCAGCGGGGGTTGCACCCGCCGAAGCCGCCGAACAAGCGCTGGCTCATAAAGGTGAAGTCAAAGTAGAAAAGATTTTAAAGACCTTTGAGGTTCGCGAAGATGTTGTTGCCGCAATTGTTAAGGCCGCAAATTCACTTGATCGAAATTTTGTAGAAAGTATCTTGCGTAAAGATATTGAAAAATATGGGGTTATTGATAGCTGGCAGGAAGTCATTGTTCCCGTATTGGTAATTGTCGGAGATGCCTGGCAAGAAACCGGTACCGGAATTGAAGTAGAACACCTGCTTTCGGAAACAATAACTGCGATTCTGCGTGAACGCTCAAAGCAGCTAAAGACGCCACTAAATTCGCGTCCAGTTTTATTGGCATCCGTAGGCGAAGAACTTCACTGCTTAGCGTTACATGCACTTCATGCCGCACTTGCTGAAGCGAAAGTTGATTGCCATTTCTTAGGTGCACGCACCCCGCTAGAGGCGTTATCAAATGTTGTCACCCGCAGCGCCCCACCTGCAGTTTTCCTCTGGGCACAGCTTTCAAAAAATGGTGACCCAAAGTTCTTCCGTGATATCCCAGCAATCCGTCCAGCGCCCCGCTTTATCTTGGGTGGTCCGGGTTGGGATCGCGATGAATGTGGTGATGTGGCATTTGCTGATGATTTATCGCTGGCCTGCGCACAGATCAAGCAGGCTTTAGGAGCCTAAAACTCAAGTTAGACTAGGGCGCTCAACCACAGTACGGAGGGCTCATGAGCAGCGATAACGACAAAGTCGCGATGCTCGGGCTGACTTACGACGATGTGCTCTTATTGCCAGATGCCTCTGAAGTCGTTCCTAGCGAAGTAAATACCGCAACCTGGTTGACTAGAAATATTTCACTTGCCGTTCCAGTCGTTTCATCTGCGATGGATACCGTTACCGAATCAACGATGGCGATAGCTATGGCTAAGGCCGGCGGAATCGGAATCATTCACCGCAACTTAGCCATTGAAGAACAAGTTACCCACGTTAAGTTGGTTAAGAACGTTGGTCTTGCGGGCGCCGCAGTTGGCGTTGGAGATGATGGTTTTGCCCGCGCCCAGGCATTGATCGAAGCTGGAGTTGATGTAGTTGTTGTTGATACCGCACATGGCCATCACCGCGCTGTGTTAGATGCGATCGAGCGTATAAAGAAGTTTTCATCCACAATCCAGATTATTGGCGGCAACGTAGCAACACGTGCAGGTGCACAAGCGCTCATAAATGCAGGCGCTGATGCGGTAAAGGTTGGCGTCGGTCCCGGATCAATCTGTACAACGCGCGTGGTTGCAGGTGTTGGTGTCCCACAAATTACCGCGATCATGGAAGCGGCAAAAGCATGCAACAAAGCTGGCATTCCACTAATCGCTGACGGCGGTCTTCAATATTCAGGCGACATTGTTAAGGCAATTGTTGCTGGTGCAAATTCGGTAATGCTTGGTTCACTTCTTGCTGGTTGCGAAGAGTCACCAGGACAGCTTGTTGAAATCGATGGCCGTAAGTACAAGGCCTATCGCGGCATGGGTTCACTCGGTGCAATGCAATCTCGTGGAGAACAGAAGTCATATTCCAAAGATCGCTACATGCAAGACGATGTTTTATCTGAGGACAAACTTGTTCCTGAAGGTATTGAAGGAAAGGTTGCCTACCGCGGCCCAGTTGCTGATGTTGTGCACCAACTCGTGGGCGGACTACGCAGCGGCATGGGTTACGCCGGCGCACCTGATATCGAAACTCTGCGCCGTGAAGGTCGCTTGATTCAAATTACTGCAGCAGGGCTACAAGAGAGCCATCCTCACGATGTCTTGCACGTTGCCGATGCCCCTAACTACAGCAAGAAGAGCTAAGGAAGGCCGCCATGGATATCGAGATCGCACCAGGAAAACGCGCCCGCCAGGCTTACTCATTTGACGATATCGCCATCGTTCCAAGCCGTCGCACTCGCAACCCCGAAGATGTTTCAACTGCGTGGCAGATCGATGCTTACAAATTTGATATTCCAATGTTGGCAGCGCCCATGGATTCTGTCGTATCTCCTGAGACAGCGATTGAAATTGGAAAGCTTGGCGGACTTGGCGTTCTCAACCTAGAAGGCCTTTGGACTCGTTATGACGATCCCCGTATTCCACTTGGTGAAATCGCATCGATGCCAGATAAGCATGCAACCCGTCGTATGCAAGAAATTTATAGCGCACCTATTCGCCCAGAGTTAATCAAAGAGCGCATTAAAACTATCCGCGATTCAGGTGTCACAGTCGCTGCCTCACTTTCGCCACAGCGCACCGCCGAACTTCACAAAGCGGTAATCGATGCTGGAGTAGATATCTTCGTAATCCGCGGAACAACCGTTTCTGCAGAACATGTTGGCCATGATGATTCGTCTCTCAACCTCAAGAAATTTATCTACGAACTAGATGTGCCAGTAATTGTTGGTGGAGTCGCCACTGCAACAGGTGCGCTGCACTTGATGCGCGCAGGAGCAGCTGGTGTTCTAGTTGGTTTCGGTGGCGGTGCCGCACACACGACTCGTAAAGTTTTGGGTATCGAAGTTCCGATGGCATCTGCAGTTGCTGAAGTTGCTGCAGCGCGCCGTGAATATTTAGATGAATCAGGTGGACGTTATGTTCACGTTATTGCAGATGGTTCTGTTGGTCGCTCTGGCGATATCGCAAAGGCGATCGCTGTTGGAGCAGATGCAGTAATGATGGGTTCTCCACTTGCTAAGGCAACACAAGCACCTGGACTTGGCTGGCACTGGGGATCTGAGGCACACCACCAGGAACTTCCACGCGGTGAGCGCGTAAACGTTGGCACTGTCGGCACACTTGAAGAGATCTTGCTCGGTCCATCACACACATCTGATGGCTCAATGAACCTCTTTGGTGCACTTCGCCGCGCAAT
This sequence comes from uncultured Candidatus Planktophila sp., assembly GCA_964554225.1. Taxonomy (GTDB): domain Bacteria; phylum Actinomycetota; class Actinomycetes; order Nanopelagicales; family Nanopelagicaceae; genus Planktophila. Next base: position 787 of record CAZKNQ010000028.1, on the reverse strand, counting down.
GGCTACCTCTGGTTATTCAGATGTTAAGTCATTCCAGCGCGTAGAAGTAATCATTCACGGGGCGTAAATGAGTAATTCGCGAAACGGCGTACTGGTCGTTGATTTCGGTGCGCAATATGCACAGTTGATCGCACGCCGCGTTCGTGAAGCAAATGTTTTCTCGGAAATTGTTCCTTCGCATATAACAGCTGCAGAAGTTTCGGCCAAGGCGCCATATGCCATTGTTCTTTCGGGTGGTCCATCAAGTGTTTATGCAGACCATGCACCAAAGTTTGATCCGGAAATTCTTAAACTTGGTATTCCAGTATTTGGCATTTGCTACGGATTCCAAGCGATGGCTGCAGCCCTTGGTGGCGTTGTAAGCCAGACAGGTAAATCGGAATTCGGTCGCACTGAAATTAAAGCGGAAGTAAGTTCTAAAATCTTTGCAACGCTACCTGCATCGCAGAGTGTTTGGATGTCGCACGGCGATGCGGTTACTCAAGCACCAGCTGGTTTTTCTATCTGTGCAGTCACCGCAGATACACCAATCGCAGCATTCGAAGATGCCACCGGCAAAATAGCTGGGGTTCAATTCCACCCCGAAGTTCTACATTCTGAACACGGACAGGCAATCCTAAAAAACTGGTTGATCAACATCGCCGGTTGCACACCAAACTGGACCACCGGAAATATTGCCGAGAATGAAGTTGCTAAAGCAAAAGCGTTAATTGGCAGCAAGCGCGTTATCTGCGGACTTTCTGGTGGAGTTGATTCCGCAGTAGCCGCCGCAATCGTGCAGCGCGCA
>CAZKNQ010000027.1:0-8943 GCA_964554225.1 uncultured Candidatus Planktophila sp. | reverse complement strand
GATTTTGAAGTATCAGTTGGTGGCTTCACGATGATTTCGATAATTGATGGCAGACCAGAGACTTCGCATAACTTGTTAAATTCGGCAACAAGTTTTGCTCGGCTATCCGGAGATTCATCGTTGCGCCACAGCACCAAGAATTTCAACCCAACGCTATTGATATCGCGCATTCTGATTGGATCAACAGCAGGATCGACAGCGGTATCGGTAGCTGCGCCACCCGCAGGACCTACCAATAAATCTGCTGCAGCGATTAATCCGCACGAGCCTTTTAGCGCACCCTGGCTAATAATCGCATCAATACCAAACTCTTGATCAACTAAGAGCGCTGATGCAAATGGCGAAAGTTCGCGGGCAACATCTACTTTAAATTGAGTTAACTGTGAGTCAGGGACCGGTGTGCTTTGATGTGCCGCAAACATTCCACGCAGAGCTTCACGTTGATCCACAGCAACCATTGCAAGTGCACCAGAAGGCCGGGCTAATTTGGTAAGTGGTGCTCTCATGATCTCTCCTTTAGGAATTTATCTAGCTCTGCGGTATTTGGAATCATTGATTGACCATCTAGGCCACGACAAGAAAGTGCGGCAACGGCATTGGCGCGCAGTAAAGAGCGCTCAAGTGTGTGGCCTTGAATTACCTGAGCAAGGAGCGCTCCATGAAAAACATCACCGGCGCCTAGCGTGCTCACAACTTCAACGGCAAAACCAGCGGCGTGGACTAAACCTGATTCACTGGAATAGCCAGTACTTCCTGCAGAACCTTGCGTTGCAACGGTAATGTTTTTAGCGTTAACCGCATCTCTTTCAACTGCTGCCCCTAATTGCAAGTCTGGATAACGAAGCGCCATCTGACGATCAGTTGGAACAAATAGATCAACCTCTGATGCATCAAAATCGGCAACGTTATATCCGGCATCAAATGAAATCTTTGGCCCGTTTCCACGAGCGATCTTTTCAGACTTTAAACGGTTAATTCCAACGTGATCTACATGGAGCCACTCAGCCTGACTAATCAACTTCTTCGCCGCTGCATTTAGATTCAATTGTTGCATTGGCTGACGAGTACTAATTGCGCGTGAGCTATGTTCCTTGGAAGCAACGATTACGCTTCCAGAAGTTGCGCTGGCACCGATTGAGATCCCTGAAGTATCAACGCCTTCACGTGCGAAAATCTTTAAAACTTCTGCACCATCTTCATCATTGCCAATTGTTCCGGCAATCGCCGTTGAAATGCCGAGGCGACTTAGCGTTACTGCGGCAACGGCTGCTGGACCGCCGCCTGCGCGCGCTATCTGGTGGGCTAGAACTCTTTCGTCTTCACCTGGATACTTATCAACTAAGGCAATTGTGTCTATCGTTATTACGCCGAGACAAACAACTTGAATACCGCTCAACGCTCATTCTTTTCATTTGCATCAGCAAGGGCTACTGCACGTGCACCAGAAATATGTTGCAGCGTTAACTTAGAGACCAGTTCTCCATCTCTTGCTTCAATCGCATCCAAGATAGCGTTGTGCTCACGCTTAGATACATCTGATCTACCAGGCAAACGCAACGTGGTTTCCATCGACATCTTCATAACATCTTGTAAGACGTTGAGAGTCTGGTTGATAAATCGGTTGCCAGCAATTCCGACAATTGTTAAGTGAAACTTCGCATCTAAAGTCTGCAATAGGTTGTAATCAATTGGCGTCGTTGAAGTAATTGTCTCGATCTGATTTAAAGTTGCACGAAGTAAGCGAATATCTTCCTTGGTCGCCTTTGCTGCTGCCCACTTTGATGCCGGAACTTCTAAAACTTCACGAGCATCAAAGAGCTCATTCAAACCGTGCGTGGTGGCCATCATCGAAGCGCGTAGTTCTTGCGCAACTATTGGTTCTTGAACAAATGTGCCCTGTCCGTGTTTGATTTGAACCAAACCTTGCGCTTGCAGAATATGCAGGGCTTCGCGGAGAGAAGGACGGCTAACTGCCAACAATTCTGCAAGGGTTCGCTCTGATGGCAGGCGGTCGTTGGGCTTTAGATTCTGAATTTCAATTAGCTCGACTAATTGAGTAGCGATACGCGCTGCACGTTGCGGCGCTAGCGGAGTTATAGCGCTCATCAATTAACCCTTTACCGCTCCTGCTGTAAGACCAGCGATAAATGAGCGTTGCATCATGAGGTACATGATAACCATTGGAAGTGATGCCACCATCACAGCAGTGAAGAGCATCGAGAAGCTAACAAAGTATTCGCCGCGGTATGCCAACATAGCTAGTGGAAGAGTTTTCTTATCTGACTCTTGAATAAGCAACAGTGGCCAGAGAAGATCGTTCCAGTTGATTACAAAGAGAAATATCGCTGTTGCACCCATCGCAGGTCTGGATAACGGCAGGGCGATAGATCGATAGATGCGAAGCGGCGATGCGCCATCAACCTCAGACGCTTCATACATATCGCGAGAAATCTCGCGGAAGAAAGCAGTCAAAATAAAGATAGAAATTGGCAGGGTTGTGGTCACGTTAATGATCACTAAACCTAAGAACGAGTTAGTTAGCCCTAGATCTCGGAAGATGTAATAGATCGGAACTAGGTTGATTTGGGCAGGAATCGCCAAGCCGAGTGCAAATAAAGTTGCCAAGACTTTTCCAGAAACTGTGATCATTCTGGCGATAGCAAATGATGCCAGGCTGGCAAATAGCAAGGTGAAAATTACAGATAACAGGGTCACAACCACGCTATTTCTAAAGCTGACTTCTAAATCGCTTTCACTAATCAAGCGCTGGTAATTATCTAGATTCCAATTTTCTGGGAGAGAAAGCGGCTTGTTATAAACCTCAGAGTCGGTCTTAAAAGAACCCAAGACCACAATAAGCGAAGGAATCAGAATTAGCGCGGCAAAAAAAGTAAGCGAGATTATTCGAGAACTCTTAAAGATCATTGCTTATCCCTTACTTCTCGTATCGTCCGCTAAAGGCCCGGCGTTGTAGCCAAGTAATAAGCACCATGGTGGCCACCATAAAGATTGTCTGCGCTGCGGCGTAACCAAGGCGAAGTTCATTAAACAAAGTGAAATAAACCAAGGTGCTGAAAATGCTTGTTGAGTTATTTGGTCCCGCGGTTGAGTTTGTCATAACCATGATCAAATCGAAGGCGCGAAATGATTGAATTGTTGTGTAGGCCATAACAACCAGAGTCGTTGGCATCGCCATTGGCCAAGTTACCTTTGTGAACTGCTTCCAGCGAGATGCTCCGTCAACCTCAGCAGCCTCATATAACTCTTTTGGAATCTGCTGTAAACCGGCGATGTACACAACCATCATTTGACCAGTGTGGAACCAGACTTGGCTAAAGGCGATTGCGTAGAGCGCACTGCTTTCGCTGCCTAACCAGTTGAGAGCAAAAGAGGGTAATCCAATGGTGTTGAAGAAGAGGTTAATTGCACCGAAATTAGGGTCATATAAAAAGAGCCAGATCATTCCAACAGAGACAGAAGAGAGAATTGTAGGAAAGAAGTAAAGAGTACGAAGAGCAATATTAGTTTTGGAGTTTTTAACTAAAAAGACAGCAAATATCAGAGCAAGTGTGGTCTGAAAGATAACAACTAAGAAAGTGAACTCGAGGTTATTTCCTAATGTTTTGTAAAAAAGATCGTCGTTAGTGAGGAGATTTGTAAAGTTACGAAAGCCCACATTTTCAGGCTCAGTAATACCATCCCAGCGGCGCGTGGCAAATTGCAGATTTTGCAGCGCTGGATATAAGTAAAAGGCTAGAAAAAGGACCAGCGCGGGAGCACCCATTACATAGTAGACAAGCGCATCTTTCTTACGCTTTTTACGGGTAGCAGGAGTACCGCTCCCACCATTGGTGGGAGCGGTACCGGTAGCTAGTTTGGTCTTAATCAGCCAGCTAATTTCTGCTTGATCTGCTTGGAGAAGTCAGGCAGAACATCGTCCGGGCTCTTACCGCCGACGATTTGAATGAGGGCATCCTGAGTCAAATCTGAAACTGAAGTGTTCAGAATCAAGAAACGTGGAGCCAACATTGTGTTCTTAGCCTGGAATGCAGATGTATTTAGCAAGTCAACGTTTGATGAATAATCAACATCAAGAACGTTTACGTGCTGAGTAGTTGCAACTGCATAAATTGCTGCAACCGGACCTGTAGCCAAATATGACAAGAAGGATTTTGCAATCCGCTGATCAGTTGGATTTGACTTGGCATTAACGCTGAGGTTGAAGGTGTTGTTCATGATTCCTTCAGCAACAACTTTGCCATCGGTTAGGACCATGCTCATCAACTGCATCTTGCCGGTTAGCGCTGGGGCTAGAGTCTTAATAGATCCCATCGAGAAAGTTCCGGTTGGAAGAATTGGTGACTTACCTGTTGCGAACAAGTTGTAAGCAGCTGCTTCTGTAACACCTGTTGGGTTATCTGGGAAGCAACCTGCATTCCGTAGTTTGACGTAGATATCTGCAACGCCTTTGAACCAAGATGAAGTCAGATCAATCTTTCCTGAGTTCAAGTCAGCCAAGTTTTGCGCAAGTGTGTCGTAGTCTGCGGCTGAGTTCATGAGAGCAGAGTTTGAAATCTGGGCTGCTTGTCCACGAGTTGCTCCTGGCCAGGCAAGAGGAACGTATCCCTTGGCCTTGGCATCCTTACACCAGGCGACCCAACCAGTTAGGTTCTTAGGTATATCCCACTTCTCTTTTGCCCAGAGTTCAGTGTTATAGACCGGGTTGTTAAATAGATAGTGATAAGGAACAGCAAGTACGCGACCCTTATCAATACCGGCTGTAAGACCCTTCGCCACAAGGTTGCGCTTTACGAAACGCTCATTCGTTAGGTCTGCCGGTAATCCACTCTTAATGAAGTCATTGAAGATTGATCCACGTGCAGCCGCGAATAGCGCAGCTTTTGGATTTGCAAGGATCTGCACACGTGCAGTTGCGTTGTAATCAGTCGTCGTCTTGATCACCTGTGTAATTTTTGTACCAGGGTACTTTGCTTCATAGGCTGTAATGATCTTTTCGAAGTGAGCTTTGTCTTCTGGACGGTAGTGCCAGAATTCAATTGATCCCGCAGGTGGAACAATTTCTTTAATTGGTGCGCCGAGGCTTGAGCTTAGGCGAACCTTTTGCCATGTAAGTTTTCCATTTGCTCCTGCCTTGCAAACCAGTGAAGTTGAACTTGTTCCTGTTGAAACACCTTCAACCTTGCAGGCCTTTCCTAAGACTTCTCCAGCTGCAAATGCCGATGGCAATGTCGAGACAGCGACTGCGAATGCAACAACAGCTACTGCGCCAAGGCGACGTGCACTAAAGGAAGTCATTCCTTGAGTTTTCATCATTTGTAGTCCTTTGCTTATCGAGGGTTTTAGTTGATTTACCATTCCGTGAGGGGTATCCCTAACATCTTTGCCATTTGGCGAATACCTGGCCGCACATCTATCCACGAGATGACTAGATGATGCGGATATCCGCCAGTGACTATTCCATTTACTAACGCAGCAGCATCGGGTTGAGTGATAACCGTTGCGGTATTGCCTTGGAAGTGATTGGGAGCAGGGATAGATTCCCCTCGGCTCACAACCATTCGTAAACCCGTGCGATTGCTCGGATCTACATCCCGGTCAATACGGAACAGAGTTACTGGTCCAGTCTTGAGCGGAAAATTACCTGCAACGCCTAATTTGCGATTGCAGTGCGTTGTTTGTGTTGCATTTTGTGGATCTGCAGCTAACTTTGTTGCAGCGGATCCGCAGTGCCAGAGTCGAACCAAACCCTTATCTGCATCTAGATCGACGATATCTACCAAGTAGTTTTCATTTGAACCCAGTGACTCGCAAACCATCATGGTTACTGCGCCAAGCACATCGCGTTCGCAGGTTGTAACTGTGCCGCGATCTGAGAGGCGGCCAAGTGATGAACAGATGCAAGCACCCATATCGGTTGGAAATTCTGGCCAGCAGCGAATTGCAATTGCATCTAGAGATTCTTCTTCGCGCCAAGTATCTAGCGCAACTTCTACTCCATAAACTTTCTTTGCTTCCTCGGCGTTTACAGAAGAAAGGGAAGGCTGGGCTGCCACTGCATTTGCGTACGCTAACTCGCGCGCTTCCTCTTTAACTTCGGCAATTCTGCCAAATGCATCATTAATTGTTATCTGGCGAACATCAAGACCGAAATACTTATTTAACTGCTGGCTATCAAATACGCAAGGAGTGAATCCAATTGGAGCATCTCCAACAGCACCGATTTTCTTACCCTTTAGCCAAGCAAAAGCTTTTTCAACTTCGCCTGTAGGTGCAAATTCTCCAACTATTGATTTAGGGGATGTTGCTTCAGGAAGTTTGCCAGCGAGCGCATCAAGAATTGCACTGCGCACATTCGGTTCGTCGGCATTTCCGTGTATATGACGGATCGATTGCCCAACATTCATTAACGCGTGCGCCGCAAGATTTACCCCGCACATTGAATTTAACTTAAGCCTCTCGCCAACTTCGCCAGGTTCGCGCATCGACCAACCAAGGATTGGTCCTTTAACTTTTCCAAAGAGTTCGACTGCGGGTGATGCATCTGCAAATGAGGCCATAAATAAAATGTGAAGATCAGCCGCTGGAAGTTTTACCGCAGCGAGATCTTCAACCGTCATTACGAGTTCACTTGGCCCAACTACCGATGCACCGAGTTCCATTAACAGCGCACGAGCGCTTTCAAAATTGGCTTGGGCGCAGGTCAGATCAAAGGTAGGGCGCGCTAACGCGACGAGAGCTACAGTGCTCAATTTGCCTCCAGTGGTAAGACCTCTTGGTGAAGAGTGCCACTGGCTACCTAGCGAGTCAATGGGAAACGGCGATTTTTTCGCTTGTTATGAGACCGTTATGAGGTCGACCAAGGGGTTATCTTTGAAGGATAAATGGTCTGGTCCGACCATTGACCTCAAAAGCGGGCCAATTCGGATCGGTGGTGAGTATCTCAACCCCCGACTTGGTCGCCAAAATCGTATCTTCAGCCTTCCAGCCTTTGCCCGTTGGGTTCCAAGCGATCGGTTGGTTCTGTGCAATTAACCGGGTTGTTCCCTGATTTGCTGGCCAATCGCGAGGCAGGAAGCCGGTTGGTCCGCCCTGATGATGGTTCTGCCACTCATCTTTATCGAAACCATTTAGCGGATAAGCAGCGATGGCTGCGTTAATTGGGTCTGAGAATGGCTTACCTACAACAGTGGCATCAAAGATCGCCGCCTCAACTTTAAATATTGATTCGTAGCCGTTTATCTCCTCTTGAGATAACTGCCCAAAGCTGACAATTCTGGTTATTGATGCGATTAGCCCCTTATGTTTTGCGCATATTGAGGCCGAGACGCGGTCTCCGATTGGAGTTGAGGTCGGTAGCGGATGGCGAAACTTGGTGACTCGCTCTTGGCCAGCAACACCTAGAAATGCAATCTCTAGATTAGAACGCCATAAAGAACTAGTTATTAGCGCTGCCACATCGATTTCTCGATCGCTACTTTTTACCTCTTTCATAGCGCTACCCAATGCAGCCGCGGCTTCCAGACAGATCTTCTTAAAACGTTCTACATCGTCTGCAATAAGTGAACCACGAATAATCTCGATCTCAACGCCTAAATCAACTCTGTCACCACCTGGTTGATCAGAACCTACTTTTGCTCCTGTTGGCAGCAACGGATCGCGTCCTTGTGACCACGGCACGGTTTGAACCGAAACTTCTGCAGGAAATTCTTCAGCGCTAAGTCGCGGAGCCTCGACTACATTTGTGATTGCAACCGCTGAATTTTTTGTAATGATTAAATCAAAACAAGCTGCATCTATAGTGGTTGGAACATGTGCTCGTCCGGCAATAGCCCAAGCCAAATTGGGGTTGCGACGAATCACAAATGTATCCAGCCCTTTTTCGGCCATTAAATCTCGCACAGGCTGGATACGTGTATTAAAGGCGCTCATGTGCCGATGCTACAACTTACTTTCATTCAGCGGAAACCTCTTCAATGGGTGAGAATTGAATTGATAGGCTTTTGTATCTCGGTTGGAATAATCGTTTAGTGCGTTAGCAAGGAGTCAATAGTTTCAAATGCCGATTGTCTCAAAGCTATATTCCGATGGAATTGACCGCCCTGCACTTGTTTTAGTTCATGGGCTCGGTTCAGCCGCAACCATCTGGAAGAGCCTGACTCCACAGTTAATGCAACATTTTAAGGTGATCGCAGTCGATCTTCCAGGGCATGGTGTAGCTCCAATACATAAGGATGAACGAGTTGATCCGAAATCTCTTGCCCATGCGATTGTTGAGGAAATCGCTAACAAACATAAAATCTTTCAGAGCCATGTAGTTGGTAATTCACTCGGTGGCTGGATTGCGCTAGAAATGGGCGCGCTTGGCCCAGATAAAGTAAAGAGCGTCACCGCACTCGCACCCGCTGGTTTATGGCATGACGGACCTTCAAAAAGATTCCCACCAAGTCTCGATGCGAGAATTTTGGCAAAAATTTCGCAATACTTTATGAAGACCGCATACAGAGTTCCTCCATTAAAGGCACTCGGCTACAAAAAAATTACCCACCTATGGCGCGAGCTTTCCTTTGAATCTTGTCGTGATTCGGTTTTAGCGATGGCTAAATCAAAAGGCTATAAACCTTTGTGGAAAGGGTTGCAGAAGAAAAAATTTGAATCCGAAATTAGCCCTGAAGTGGCTGTATCGATTGTCTTTGGCGATTCAGATCTGACTCTGCCTGAAGGAATAGCTCAAGAGAAAAGCGTTGCTCCGGCACATTCAGATTGGATCACAGTAGAAAATTGTGCTCACGTGATCATGTGGAACTACCCAGATTTAACGGTAGACCTAATTAAAGAGACTGCGAAAAAAGTAGAACTTAGTTGAAGTCTTGCTGGTGGCGGGTGAAGGATTTGAACCTTCGAAGGCAGAGCCGGGGGATTTAC
>CAZKNQ010000026.1:0-9035 GCA_964554225.1 uncultured Candidatus Planktophila sp. | reverse complement strand
AGCAGATCGAGAACCACTAACTTTATTAGCCTCTTTGCGTAACTTTTAGCTTAACTTTTAGCTTAATTAGTTTCGCAGATCGCCTTCAGCCGTACCAAGCTCTTCGCAATCCACTTTGGGTTGTGCGCCATAGCCCCTGTAATCTTTAGCCATCGCTTTGCCAAGAATGGTATCTCGCGCGCATCAAAAGTTTCCGTCACTCGTGTCTTGCCATTGGCTAACTCTTCTAGCTCGTAACTCCAGGTCCACTTCATCATGTGGCACCAAGAGATCTTGCGACCGTCCTCAAATGCCACAACGGTATTGGTGATGCGATACGGCAGACGAATCTTCATCGCCATTCCGAACTTCGCGCCAAGGTGAAGGCGGGTAGGCCCTGAAATGCTCCCCTGCACCGTGCCGGATCCGTCGAAGAGGTGATGGCACCGCGGGTCAGCGATCAGGTCAAAGATTTCTTGCGCAGGTGCGCTGATTTCTATTCGAGCCGAAGTTGCTAAAGCTGAGCCAGTATCAAGTATTTCTGCGCGAATTTTTTCCATCGCTAGGTTTCCAGAAAAAAATTTCTAATGCGCTGCGTTATCAGGAAGTGGCTTCTCATATTCGGTAACGAAACCAATGATGCTGATAACTAGAGCACCGAGTGCGATAAGCGTCAGCCACCAACCGATAAGAAGAGATAGTCCTAGCGCCATTGCACTTGCTGCAACTGGCAACGGCCACCATGAATGAGGGCTATAAAACCCCAGTTCGCCTGCGCCATCTGCAATCTCTGCAGTTGGGCGATCCTCCGGAAGTAGTTGTCCGATTCGTTTTTGGGTAAACCACACATAGAAGCCGACCATTCCAGCCAAACAAGCCGCAAGGATCATGCCAGTTATACCGACTGCTTCACCGCCGACGTAGTAATAAACGATCGACATCAATACATAGAAAACGCTAAGACCACCGAAGAGCTGCCAATTAGTTTTCATCTGTAATTAGTGGCCTTCCGTTTTAACGTGTGGGTGGTGCAGGTCAAATGCCGGACGCTCTGAACGAATACGTGGCATAGTCAAGAAGTTGTGGCGCGGTGGAGGGCAAGATGTTGCCCACTCAAGGGAAGAGCCATAGCCCCAAGGATCATCGCAATTAACCAGCGGTGACTTACGGGTAATCCAAACGTTTACAAAGAATGGGATCATCGAAAGTGCCAAGAGAGCAGAGCCGACTGTCGAAATCATATTCATTCCGGTGAAGCCATCTGTTGCTAAATAATCAGAGTAGCGACGTGGAAAACCCTTAATTCCAAGCCAGTGTTGAATTAAGAATGTTGTGTGGAAGCCGAAGAAGAGCGTCCAGAAGTGAATCTTTCCGAGGCGTTCATTGAGCATACGACCTGTCATCTTTGGCCACCAGAAGTAGAATCCGGCGAACATCGCAAAGACCACAGTTCCGAAGAGTACGTAATGGAAGTGCGCTACAACGAAGTAAGAAGCAGATACTGCAAAGTCCATCGGCGGTGATGCCAAAATGATTCCGGTGATTCCACCGAATAAGAAGGTAACTAGGAAGCCCATAACCCAGAGCATTGGAGTTTCAAAGGTTACGTGGCCGCGCCACATGGTGCCGATCCAGTTAAAGAATTTAACGCCCGTCGGGACGCCAATCAAAAATGTCATAAATGAGAAGAACGGTAGAAGCACCTGACCGCTGGCGAACATATGGTGCGCCCATACCGCAACGGAGAGCGCGGAGATTGCAATCGTGGCAGCGATCAAACCCTTGTATCCAAAGATTGGCTTGCGGCTAAAGACCGGCAAAATTTCAGTTGCGATACCAAAGAATGGCAACGCAAGAATGTAAACCTCAGGGTGTCCAAAGAACCAGAACAAGTGTTGCCAAAGCATCGCACCACCGTTGGCGGGATCAAATATATGGGTACCAAATAAGCGATCAGATTCGAGCGCTAACAGCGCGGCTGCCAATGGAGGGAAAGCGAGCAACACAAGGATAGAAGTTAAGAGAACGTTCCAGGAGAAAATCGACATACGAAACATCGTCATACCTGGCGCGCGCATCGTGAAGATCGTTGTAATGAAGTTAACGCCACCCAAGATTGTTCCGAGACCTGAAACTGCAAGGCCAATTACCCAAAGATCTCCACCGATTCCTGGTGAATACGTTGAGTTCGCGAGCGGAGCGTAGGCGGTCCAACCAAATGATGCAGCACCACCAGGTGTCAAGAATCCAGCTACTGCAGTGATACTTCCAAACATAAATAGCCAGAAGGAGAGCATGTTAAGGCGAGGGAAAGCCACATCTGCGGCACCGATCTGCAGTGGCATTATCACGTTGGCAAACCCGACGAACAGTGGAGTTGCAAACATCAACAACATGATTGTTCCGTGCATCGTAAAAATCTGGTTGTACTGCTCGTTGCTTAAGAACTGCATACCCGGCCGTGTTAGCTCGGCACGCAGGAATAAGGCTAGAAGGCCGCCAACTAAGAACCAACCGAATGTGGCCATCAAATACAAATAGCCGATCGTTTTGTGATCGGTTGAGGTAATCCACTTTACAAAGTTTTTACCTTTGCTCGCTGGTTGTGCAGATACTGGATTAATCGTTGGACGTTCTGCATAAGTGGTCATGCTGCACTCGCCTTCAGAGTTTCTAGATAAGCCTTGTAGTCGGCAACTGATACGACCTTTACGGTAAAGAGCATTTGCGCGTGATTGCGACCGCAGAGAATGTTGCAGCGTCCTGGATATGTACCAATTTTATTGGCGGTGAATTCGAGGTGATTTGTGACGCCAGGTAGATTCTGTATTTGGATCATAAATGCTGGAATCCAGAATCCGTGAACTACATCGTTTGATTCAATTGTGTAGCGAACTCGCTCACCAACAGGAACTACTAAGGTTGGTGGCTGCGCTGGTGTTCCGGTAACCAACGCCTTCGGACCGGCTTCTGGGTAACCAAATTGCCAGGACCATTGAAAGCCGTTAACGGTGATCTCGTGCTTGTAGTCACTTGTCTTTTCGATAATCTTTTCTTGCTTGACTGCAGTGTAATAAAAGAGAACTGCCACGATAATCAGCGGAATTATTGTGTATGCAATTTCAACTGGAATGTTGTATTGCGTCTGCTTAGGAAATTCAGCTTTACCCGCTTTAGCGCGATGGAAAATCGCTGGCCAGATAATCAGAATAAAGGTAATTACGCCTACAACAGCCGCTGCAATCCAAGAGCCCTGCCACAGTGAGAGTGAGATGTCATTGACGCTAGATAGGCCTTCCTCGTAACCAAGACCTGAAACCTGTGAGCAACCACTTAGGAGCAAAGTTAGTGGAGCGGCTAGAAGTATCAGAAGACGCGAGCGTTTATGGGCGGCCATAAGGTTAAGGATAGTCGGCTAATTCGGAGTTAGTCGCATTGGCTAGTAGCGTTCGCTAGGTGGTACGAGTCACAGGAAACTTCCAATCCGAGACAGCACTCAATTCGCTTGCCGCGCAAGCCATGGTTGCTGCGATGGACAGTGGTTGGGCCGACCCTAAAAAGATTGGGCAATCGCCAAGTCGCGCCGCCCATCTGAAAATGAACGCCCTCGAATCTATCGCCGCAAATTTAGGATTAAAGGCGGATCAGATTGAGATCTCGGGTGAAGTTGGACTCGGTTATTTACTTTCTCTGGGAGGCTTCTTAGAAGCTGATCGAAATTTGTTCTACGGAGCTGGCGATAGATCAGGTGTGATCGCTACTGCAAGATCGCATCAAGGCAGATCTCAGATTATTCCGCTCTCCCCGGAAGGAACTTTAAATTTCTCAGAAGTTGCCTTAACCCCTAGCTCAATACTTTCATTTCAATTGGCAAACGGCGAAACCGGTGCGATTAATAAAATTCCAGAGCAGTTGCCGACAGATCTATTAATTGCCGTTGATGCTACTGCCTCAGGTAACCGTGTACCTCTGCCTGAATATTGGAGTAGCGCAGTTTTTGACTCAAGGGCATGGGAAGGACCTGGCGGTGTTGCCGTGGTTGCAATCAGCGATTCGGCTAACTGGAAGAACCCACTCCCCCATATTTCTGCCGTACGCAGAACTTATGGAACCTTCTCACTGCCGCTATTAATTGCCAGCGCAGTAGCGCTTGAGAACTTCGTGCCTGATGATGAAAATATTAGGAAGATGAGCGCAAAGATCCGCTCCGATGTAACTCGTGAGATTGCTGGTGCTCGCATTGCAGGAGATCTGGATAAATCAATGCCACATCTAACTTCTATAATCATTCCTGATTGCAATGGTGAAGAGATACTGCGTGGGTTAAGTGTTCGCGGTATCGCAGTTGATTCAGGATCAGCCTGCACTGCAATGAACCTACAGCCCAGCCATGTCTTAGCGGCTATGGGGCTTCCAACAGATGGAAATATTCGAATTACCTTGCATGCAGAAACAACTGCAGACGAAGTTGATCTACTGATTAACGCTTTGGTAGATGAGGTTCGATCTCAGCAGCAGCGCTAGCGCCATATGCCTCTTTGAATCGCGCTAAGAATTCTGCTGATGTAAAGCGATACTCCTGAGTGCCAGTTGTTTCAATTACATAAGTGGCAATCATCGACCCCAACTGCGCGCATCTTTCATGGTTTAGACCCCACGCCAATCCAGCGACAAAACCTGATCTAAATGAATCCCCTACACCGGTTGGATCGGTCTTCGATTTCTCCTTCGGCGTGGTCACTTTAATTGTTTCACCATGCAAAGACTCAACGCGTGCGCCTTCCGAGCCAAGTGTGACGACTCGGTATTTAACTTGTTCGAGGATCTCGCGATCGCTCCAACCCGTTTTCTGAATCGCTAGCGCCAACTCATATTCATTCATAAATAAATATGTAGCACCACTAATCAACTTCTTAATATCTTCACCAGACATACGCGCCATCTGCTGTGACGGATCTGCCGCTATGGCTACTCCTTCTTGACGGGCTACTTCCGAATGGCGCAACATCGCTTCTGGGTCATCTGGCGAAATAACGATTAGATCTAACTTGCCGGTCTTCTCCATTATTGGTGAAAGCTCAATATTGCGCGCCTCCGACATCGCACCAGGAAAGAAGGATGCGATTTGGTTTAACTCGGTATCCGTGGTCACCATGAAGTGGGCGGTGTGTAGCGTTTTGGAGACCAAAACATGTGATGTATCAACGCCGTGGCGCACCAACCAAGCGTCGTAATCTGGCCAATCGATACCGACGGCAGCGATCAAGATTGGATTAAGGCCGAGTGAACCCATGCCGAATGCAATATTTGCCGCGCATCCCCCACGTCGTACTTCCAGACCATCGACTAGAAACGAGAGCGATACTTTTTCAAGTGATCCCGCTACCAGGGAATCGGTGAACTTTCCGGAGAAAGTCATAAGGTGATCTAAACCAACCGAACCGGCAACGCCAATCTTCATGCAGTCACCACCGCGGTAAACAACAAGTTTTAGTTGTCTTTAGTTGAAAGAATCGCCGCAAGCGCAAGATCCGCCAGCATTTGGATTATCAATCGTGAAGCCTTGCTTCTCAATCGTGTCAACAAAATCAATCGTGGCACCCATTAAATAAGGATCGCTCATCTTGTCTACAACAACTTTTACAGTTCCGAATTGATGAGAAATATCGCCTTCTTGATCACGATCATCGAAGTAGAGCTGGTAACGCAGACCTGAGCAACCACCAGGTTGAACTGCAACGCGGAGATAGAGATCATCCCGACCTTCTTGAGCAAGCAGCGCCGCAACCTTGGCTGCGGCAACTTCTGTCAGAACGATTGGGCCAGTCGATGCTGGCGCTTCGGTTGTTGAGTTCGATGTCTCTGTAGTCATGGGTAAAGACTACCCGTCACCAACTGTCGACGCGACAGCAAGGGTATATATGCGCGAGAATGTGTCCATGTCCACACCCACTCGTTCGACATCGCTAACAGATTTGCTGCTTCTTGGGCAAGGACGCGATCTGGCATCTGAACGAGGCGTCTCATGTACCGGTGAACTTCCCGAGGCTAGTGATCCGGACCTGGTCTCACGAGCCAGAGCGGCACGCGCTGCGCTAGGCGATCGCGCGCTGGTTTTGGGCCATCATTACCAAAGAGATGAAGTAATCGAATTCGCCGATGTAACTGGTGATTCATTTAAGTTGGCACAAGCTGCCGCGGCCCAATCGAGCGCTGAATACATAATTTTCTGTGGCGTGCACTTTATGGCAGAGAGCGCTGACATTCTAACTTCAAGTCACCAAAAGGTGATTCTTCCTGACCTTGCCGCCGGTTGTTCAATGGCTGATATGGCAACGGCAAACCAGGTAACGCAATGCTGGAAAGATCTTAAACAAGTTGGTGTGGCCGATAAAACTATTCCGGTTACATATATGAACTCATCTGCCGCGATTAAAAGTTTTACCGGCGAACATGGCGGAACTATTTGCACTTCATCGAATGCGAAGAAAAGTATGGAATGGGCGCTCTCCAAGGGTGAGAAGATTCTCTTCCTTCCCGATCAGCATCTCGGAAGAAATACTGCCGTTCTTTCACTTGGGCTAACACATGATGATTGCGTCCTATGGAATCCATGGAAGCCAATGGGCGGGTTAACACCTGAAGAGATTCGCGGGGCGAAGATAATTTTGTGGCGCGGACACTGTTCTGTTCATGGACGATTTACTTTGGAATCTGTGAACGAAGTGAGAAGACAGCTTCCTGAAGTTAAAGTCTTAGTTCATCCTGAGTGCCAACATGAAGTCGTTGCTGCGGCAGATGTCGTAGGTAGTACCGAGATGATCATCAAAACTGTCGAGCAATCCCCCGCGGGAAGCGTCTGGGCAATCGGTACCGAGCTAAATTTGGTTTCGCGCCTTGCCAAAGCACACCCTGACAAGAAGGTTGTCTTTTTAGATAAGACGGTTTGCTACTGCTCAACTATGAACCGAATCGATCTTCCCCATCTGGTTTGGGCGATGGAATCTTTAGTCGATGGCCACGTTGTGAATCAGATTCGCGTTTCTGCGGATGTAGCCAAGTTCTCCAAACTCGCTCTAGAACAGATGCTCGCCCTATAGTTTGCCCATGACTTCTACTCCAGAAAAAAGCCAGAAAAAGGGTCGTCCGACTCCAAAGCGAAAAGAAGCGCAAGCGGCGACAAAGGTTTCATCGTTAGCGCCGGCATCAACAAAGGCCGATAAGAAGCGTGCTAAAGATCAGGCACGTGCGGCACGACTCTTGCAGCGCCAGGCATATCTTCGTGGCGATGAGAATGCGCTTCCAATGCGCGATCGCGGCCCAGAGAAGAAGTTTGTTCGAAATTACATCGATGCCCGTCGTTCGATCGGCGAATACTTTTTGCCAATCATCGGCTTTGTTTTGATACTTTCCTTGATCCCATTAAGTATTTTTGCTGTCGTTGGAATCATCGTCATGTACAGCGTTCTGCTATTTTCAATCGTTGACGGATTCTTTCTATCCCGCAAAATCAAGGCTGAAGTCACCAAGCGCTTCCCAGATAAGAGCACCAAGGGGCTCGGACTTTACGGATGGCTACGTTCAACACAGATGCGCCGAATGCGCGCACCTAAGCCACAAGTGAAAGCTGGAGAAAAGCTCTAAACCAAGCGGCTTTCAAGAAGCACTTAAGCTCTAGGGTTCGGGCTTTTTGTTTCTTTAGGATCAGTAGTTGGAATATTGCCGAGCGCCTTATCAATCGCGTGCATAACATCGGCAGTTAATTTAACTCCCGATGCCTTCACATTTTCTTTCACTTGCGCCGGTTTGGTCGCACCCATAATTGCGCTGGAAACATTTGAATTCTGGAGAACCCAGGCAATTGATAGTTGACCCATAGTTAAATCTAAGTCGCGGGCTATCGGAGCTAAATTTTGAACTGCGCTGAGTACATCATCGCGCATCCAACGCGAGATCATATCTGCGCCAGATTTCTTATCGGTTGCGCGAGAGCCCACTGGCGGTTTCTTACCTGGAAGATATTTTCCGGTTAAAACTCCTTGCGCCATTGGTGACCAAACGATTTGTCCAATTCCTTCGCGTTTGCTTAGTGGAACGACTTCGGCTTCGATCACGCGCCAAAGTGCCGAATACTGCGGTTGGCTTGATACAAATCGGTTGTAGCCCTTGGCATCTTGAATGCGCAGCGCATCTGCGATCTGCTTTGCGTTCCATTCTGAGAAACCAATGTAATGAACTTTTCCAGCGCGAATCAGATCATCGAATGCACTTAGCGATTCTTCCAGCGGGGTTTCATAATCGAAACGATGCATTTGGTAGAGATCGATGTGATCTGTATTTAGACGCTTTAGTGAAGCGTTGCAAGATTCAATGATGTGCTTGCGCGAAAGTCCGCGATCATTTTTGCCAGAGCCAGTTGGTCAATAAACCTTGGTAAATAACTCATACGACTCGCGTTTAATTCCTTTGAGAGCTCGACCCAAGACTGACTCGGCTTTGGTTGCTGCATATACATCTGCCGTATCAAATGTCGTAATTCCAAGGTCGTACGCAGTTCGCACACACTTAATTGCGGCATCTGCCTCAACCTGGGATCCATGGGTAATCCAATTTCCGTAGGAAATTTCTGATACATACATTCCTGAACTGCCGAGGCGTCGATATTCCATGGGAGAAACCATACCCCCACTCTCATGTTGCCTGGCATTACGTTGCGTGGTGAATTGCTATAGCGAGGTTCCTATGGTTTCCTTCGCAGGTAGTCATAATCTGGCTCACCACAACTTAATAGCAAGACTTTCTCTTGGGGGGAAGTCGGTGAAAATCCGACGCTGACCCGCAACCGTAAGAGTTCTTTCGGCAGACTATCCGTCGCTAGAACTTAAGTCGGATTACCTCACTGGAAAGCGTAATTGACCAACACCCGCCGAGGTTTGCGGGGCGTAGTCTCAAGAAAAGTGGTTTAAATACTTTTATTGCGCTACCGCTGTGAGACTCTAAATTTATAGAGAGGCTCCACAGTAAAAATGCTTAAATTAAATTCAACTCGCAAGTTC
>CAZKNQ010000025.1:0-9338 GCA_964554225.1 uncultured Candidatus Planktophila sp. | reverse complement strand
GATTTGTACCGCGGGCGCGCAAGCGACGGTAGGCAACGAATTCAACGATTACTGCTGTTAAACCAGCAAAAGCCATAGCAGCGATCAGTTGTACGACCAAGACGAGCACTAGCTTTCCACCAGTTGCTGGCTCTGAAGTCTGGTTATATTTAAAAAGGTCACGGCTTGCGACAATGGCGCCGAATGTACCCCACATAAAGATCTCGGAGTTAGCAAAGTTGATCATACGAAGTACTCCGTAAACCATGGTGTAGCCGAGTGCGATCAATACATAGATAAATCCGAGCGCTAAGCCCGAAACCGTCAGTTGCCAGAACTGATCTATAAATACATCAAACATCGTGCCCCTTTATAAAAGTGGTGGTTGCCCTAGTTGCCGATTTTCTGCTTAATTAATCTGACCAAGTCGGTGAAATCTACTTTAATTTTGAGTGAATTAAAAGCCAACGGGCGGCCAGATTCCTGAGAACCAAGCCGCCCGTTGGGGTCGAGCAATTACGTCAGAGTTAAGCTACTGGACCCTGGTTAACAAGCTTTCCGCCTGTTACTAGGAAGCCAGCGAAGCCACCTTCTGAGATATCACCATGCTGGTTGAACTTGATAGTTGCGCCAGCAAGGCCCTTGAAGTTGTAGCTCTTAACCCACTTGTTCATTGCAGCGCGTGTTGTCTTTCCATTCTTGATACCTGAAAGGAAGATATTTGCTGCATCGATTGATTCAACTGCGTAAACGCCTGATGAAACACCGATCTTAGCCTTGAAGTCTGCTTCGATCTTTGGATCAACGTCTGCAAGACCTGCAACACCTGTTAGGCGTGCACCTTCTGCTGACTTACCTGCAAGCTTTGCAAACTCCTGGTTGAAGACTCCGTCGCCACCAGCAAATACTGCTGTTGAACCTGAGTCACGAAGCTGCTTTACGAAGATCGCAGCTGCGCTGTAGTAACCGGTGTAGATAACAACGTTTGCACCAGATGACTTGATCTTGGCAATTGTTGGGCTGTAGTCAGTTGTTGTGTTGATTACTGAATCTCCACCACCGACGATTGAGGCACCTGAGATCTTCTTGAGTGCAGTTTCTACATATCCACGTAGTGGAACAGCATATGCAGACTGGTCATCGAATACGAATACCTTTGGTGATGCAACGCCCTTAACTGCAAACTTTGCAAGTGCTGGACCCTGCTTGTCATCAGTTGCTACGACGCGGTGGAAAATTGGGCGACCGTAATCTGATTTAGCGGTTGCGCTCTTTGGATCTGTAAGTGATACACGTGTTGCTGATGGTGAGATCACTGTCAGGTTTCCAGCCTTGTAGTAAGGCAATGATGCGATTGTTGCGCCTGAGTATGCAGGACCAACAAGACCGATGATCTTGCGGTTCGCGCCAACTCCTGGAGCTACCTTTGATGCAACTGCTGGATCTCCTTCGTCATCTACTGAGACGAGGTTGATCTTGATATTTGGGTTAGCTGCTTCAAATACCTTGATTGCATACTTAACTGCGTTCTGCTCATCGATACCTGTTGAGGCTTCTCCACCTGTTAGTGGGCCCTGGTATGCGATTGAGTAAGTCTTTGTTGCTGCTGATGCTGGTGCTGATGCAAATGCGCCAAAAGCGAGCGCAGTTGCGGCAACGAGAGCAGCAGAAGCTTGGATCTTCTTATTCATGTATTGCCTTCCTGTTTTTTCTTGCATGTGTCCCGGGACAGGGAGGCTGAAAGTGTAAAGGGGGTGAGGAAGATCTATCAACCTGAAGTTGAGCGTGGAAATATAAAGGTTTGGTTACTTTCACTACAGGATTGCAAATCTAACTCTCAGGAACGGCCTCTGGGGAGATGACGGCGGCGGCTACCTCTTTCATGGTTAGCCGGCGATCCATCGCGGCGCGTTGGATCCAAGAAAAGGCTTCGGGCTCAGAGAGATTTAAGGCCTGCATCAATATTCCTTTAGCCCGATCTATTAATTTTCGTGTTTCAAGTCGCTCGTGAAGATCGGCTACTTCTTCAGCAAGTGATCTCATCTGGGTATGTCTACTGATTGCAATTTCGATCGCTGGGACAAGATCTCCGATTGAAAAAGGTTTTACGACATATGCCATTACGCCGGCATCTCGCGCGCGTTCTACGAGCTCGCGCTGTGAAAAGGCAGTCAACATAAGCACTGGCGCAATATCAATTATCTTCTCGGCCGCAGATATTCCATCTAGAACCGGCATCTTCACATCAAGAATTGCCAAATCCGGTTTATGTAATTGTGCGAGTTCAATTGCTTGAGCGCCATCGGCGGCTTCGGCAACCACTTCATATCCTGCTTCGCGCAACATTTCGATCAAGTCCATGCGAATGAGCGCTTCATCCTCGGCGACAAGAATTCGGACTGGAGATTTATCTGCGCTACTGGTCGTATTCATGTGCCTCGAGTCGGATTCGAACCGACACTATGCAGTGTTTGAGACTGCCCTCTCTACCGTTGGAGTACCGAGGCTTTTCGCGCTTTCTTTGAAGGAAAGGTGCAGATCAAATCTTAACGGTACGCAGGAGCAGCGCCACTCACGGCATCTCCCACGCGGTGTACGCGCATCGCGTTAGTTGATCCCGGAATTCCAGGAGGTGAGCCAGCCACAATAACGACTAGCTCGCCTTCAACACAGCGCTTAGATTTGATCAAGAGAGAGTCTGCCTGCATAACCATTTCATCGGTGTGCTTAACCATAGGAGTTATCTCTGGTTCTACACCCCAGTCAAGGGCCATGCGGTTATAGGTTCCAACTTCTGGAGTGAATGCCAAGATCGGAATTGGAGAGCGAAGTCGCGCAGTACGACGCGCAGAATCTCCTGATTGTGTGAATGTCACTAAATATTTAGCGCCAACTATTGCACCGACTTCAGTGGCAGCCTTGGTGATTGCACCGCCCTTTGTCTTTGGTGGTGACTTCATCGGGCGGATCATATCCATGCCGCCTTCTTCTGTATGAGAAATAATTCGCGCCATCGTCTGCACTGCCTCTATTGCAAACTCTCCTACTGACGTTTCGCCAGAGAGCATCAATGCGTCTGCACCATCTAGAACCGCGTTTGCACAGTCCGTTGCTTCAGCACGAGTCGGACGTGAATTGGTAATCATCGAATCTAACATCTGCGTTGCAACGATTACGGGTTTTGCCGCTTCGCGCGCTAGTTCGATGCAGTGCTTCTGAACAAGTGGAACTTCTTCGATTGGGAGTTCTACGCCAAGGTCACCGCGCGCCACCATGATGCCGTCGAAGGCGTTAACAATCTCTTGCAAATTGGAAACTGCCTGCGGTTTTTCAATCTTTGCAATAACCGGAATACGGATGCCAACCTCGTCCATAATCTGATGCACATCGACGATATCTTCAGCGCTACGCACGAATGAAAGAGCGATGAAATCTGCTCCGGCCTTTAACCCCCAACGCAGATCTTCCTTATCTTTTTCAGAAAGCGCTGGGACTGAGACCGCGACGCCTGGCAAATTTATACCTTTATTGTTGCTGACTGCACCTGGTTCGATAACTTTGGTGACAACATCGTTGCCCTTAACCGCAGTAACTTCAACTGTAACTTTTCCATCATCGATCAGAATGCGATCACCTGGCTTGCAATCTCCAGGTAGACCTTTGTAAGTAGTTCCGACGCGATCTTTAGTGCCTTCAACCTCATCAGTAGTAATTGTGAAGATATCTCCACGAGAAAGATCATGTGGTCCAGCTTTAAAGCGAGCCAAGCGAATCTTCGGTCCTTGCAGATCTACGAGAATGGCAACGGGTTTGCCGGCTTCTTTTGCAGCGGTGCGAACTTCATTAAGTCGACTCTGGTGCTCTTCATACCCACCATGAGAAAGGTTGAGGCGGGCCATATTCATGCCGGCTGCTATCAGTTCTCGAACCTTTTCAGGTGATTCAACAGCTGGGCCCATTGTGCAGACAATCTTCGCGCGACGCATGTGGCTACCTTATCTAATCGTTTTACTACTGGACAGTTTGGAGGAAGAGATTTAGACCATTAGGGAACGATCAGTTGGTTCAATCGGCGCAGGTAATTGGCTCTCACCTTCTAAATACTTATCTACACCCGCTGCTGCGCTTCGACCCTCGGCGATGGCCCAAACAATTAAAGATTGCCCACGGCCAGCATCTCCAGCGACGAAAATTCCTTCTTCGCTGGTCTGGAAGTTGGCATCTCGTTTGATATTTCCACGCTCATCTAATTCAACGTTTAATTGAGTTAGTAATTCAGACTTTTCTGGACCAGTAAAACCCATAGCAAGAAATACAAAGTCAGCTGGAATCTCTTTTTCTGTTCCTGGAACTGGTTCAAATTTTCCATTCTCAAACTTTGTTTCAACGAGTTTGATCGCCTTCACATTACCATTTCCATCACCAATAAATTCTTCAGTGCTAACCGCAAAGAGTCGGTTATCTAACTCCTCATGTGCTGATGAAACTCGGTAGATCATTGGGTAGGTTGGCCAAGGTTGCGATGATGGACGTTCCTCGGTTGGACGCGGCATGATTTCAAGTTGAGTAACACTCGCTGCGCCTTGGCGAATCGAAGTACCTAGGCAATCTGCGCCAGTGTCTCCCCCGCCAAGAATTACGACATGCTTACCTGATACATTGATTTCAGGATTGACTACTTCACCGAGTGCTTGTTTATTGCCCCAAGGTAAGTACTCCATAGCTTGATAAATTCCTTTGTTTTCGCGGCCCTTAATTGGCAGATCGCGCCATTGAGTTGCGCCAACTGCAAGAACCACTGCATCATATTTCTTGCGTAGATCACTTCCTGTTAGTTCAACGCCAACATTAACTCCCGGACGGAAACGAGTTCCTTCCTTCTCCATCTGCGTTAAGCGGCGATCTAATATGTTCTTCTCCATCTTGAATTCAGGAATTCCATAGCGAAGTAGGCCACCAATTTTGTCTGCGCGCTCATAAACAACAACGGTATGCCCGGCGCGAGTTAACTGCTGTGCCGCAGCGAGGCCTGCAGGGCCGGAACCGATTACCGCGACTGTCTTACCGGTCAAACGTTCAGGAGCCAGCGGCTTCACATTTCCTGCACCGAAGGCTTCTTCAATTGTGCGTAGTTCAACCTGCTTGATTGTTACTGCATCAGCGTTGATACCAATAACGCACGCTGTCTCACAAGGCGCAGGACAGAGACGACCAGTAAATTCTGGGAAATTATTTGTAGCGTGCAAGCGATCGATGGCTTCGGCTGTATCGCCACGCCACATCAAATCATTCCATTCAGGAATTAGATTTCCCAGTGGGCAACCTTGGTGACAGAAAGGAATTCCGCAATCCATGCAACGACCCGCCTGCTTTTGCAAGTGCTCCATGCTTTGTGGTTCATAAACTTCGTGCCAATCTTTGATTCGCACATCAACCGGACGGCGCTTTGGAGTCTCGCGCGGCGTGGTTAGAAATCCCTTTGGATCAGCCATTTGCTGCAACCTCCATAACATATTGATCTACAGGTAAGCCATCCTTCGTGGCGCGCTCTATTGCGGCTAAGACGCGTGCGTAGTCGCGTGGCATCACAAGTGAGATTCGATTTAGCGAAGCGTTCCAATCTGCAAGTAACTTTGCTGCGACTTCTGAACCAGTCTCGGTAAAGAAATCAGAAACTAGCGACCTGAGAGTTTCCTTTTGATCATCTGGGACCGCCAAGATATCTACGAGTTCGCCATTTACTTGTGCTGGATTTAGATCTAGCACAAATGCGCGTCCACCTGACATACCGGCAGCAAAGTTACGACCTGTGCGGCCGAGTACAACCACAGTTCCACCTGTCATATATTCGCAACCATGATCGCCAATTCCCTCAACAATCGCCGTTGCGCCAGAATTGCGCACACAGAATCTTTCACCAACTAGGCCACGGATATAGATCTGACCCGATGTTGATCCATAACCGATCACATTTCCAGCAATTACATTTTCTTGCGAGGCAAAGGTGGCTCGTTCATCTGGGCGTACGATTACTCGACCACCTGAAATACCTTTACCAACATAGTCATTGCTATCACCGTATAAGCGAATTACAACGCCTTGCGGCAGGAATGCTCCGAGTGATTGACCAGCAGAGCCATGGAGAGTTACATCGATAGTGCCGGCTGGAAGTCCATCTGCGCCATAGCGTCGAGTAACTTCTGCACCAAGCATCGTGCCGACAGTGCGGTTTACATTTCGCACAGGTAGATCAATGCGAACGCTTTCACCCTTATCTAGAGCTGCGGCAGAGAGTTCAATTAATTTGTTATCGAGCGCTGCTTCGAGTCCATGATCTTGAACTGTTGTGCGATGCAGAGGTGAATCAACATCAGGTCGAACTAATAGTGGAGCTAAATCAAGTCCGCTCGCCTTCCAGTGATTAATTGCATCGCGGGTATCAAGAAATTCGACATGTCCGATCGCTTCTTGCAAAGTGCGGAAACCAAGGCTAGCCAATATTTCACGTACCTCTTCGGCAATGTACTCGAAAAATGTCTCGACAAACTCTGGCTTACCAGTAAAGCGCTTACGCAGTTCTGGGTTCTGAGTTGCAACGCCAACTGGGCAGGTGTCCAAGTGACAAACGCGCATCATTACGCAACCTGAGACGACCAGCGGTGCGGTCGCAAAACCATATTCTTCAGCGCCAAGCAGCGCAGCAATGACAACATCGCGGCCAGTTTTCAATTGACCATCTGCTTGAACAACGATGCGATCGCGCAATCCATTGAGAAGAAGGGTTTGTTGTGTTTCAGCCAGACCGAGCTCCCAAGGTGCGCCGGCATGCTTTAGTGAAGTAAGCGGTGATGCACCGGTACCACCATCGTGGCCCGAGATCAAAACAACGTCAGCGTGCGCCTTGCTTACGCCAGCAGCAACTGTGCCAACACCAACTTCAGCAACAAGTTTGACGTGAATGCGCGCGTTCTTATTGGCATTCTTTAAATCGTGGATTAGTTGTGCCAGATCTTCGATTGAATAAATATCGTGGTGCGGTGGTGGTGAAATCAAGCCAACGCCAGGAGTTGAGTAACGAACCTTGGCGATCCATGGATAGACCTTGTTGCCAGGTAACTGTCCGCCTTCACCAGGCTTGGCGCCTTGAGCAATTTTGATTTGGATATCGTCAGCGTTAACAAGATAGTTACTTGTGACTCCGAAGCGACCGCTGGCAACTTGTTTGATTGCGCTGCGTTTTGAGTCCCCATTTTCCATCGGAACAAATCGAGATGGATCTTCTCCGCCTTCGCCTGTGTTTGATTTGGCGCCAAGTCGGTTCATAGCAATTGCTAAAGTTTCGTGAACTTCTTGCGAAACAGAACCCCATGACATAGCACCGGTTGAGAAACGCTTTACGATCTCAGAAATTGGTTCTACTTCATCGATAGAAATTGCAGGGCGCGCACCTTCTTTAAAGGCGAAGAGTCCACGCAGAGTCATTAGCTCTTTACTCTGGCCATCGACCTTGCTGGTGTAACGCTTGAAGATGTCATAGCGCTTGGAGCGAGTTGAGTGCTGCAGAGCAAAGACAGTCTCTGGATTAAATAGGTGTGGTTCGCCATCGCGACGCCATTGGTATTCGCCACCAATTGGCAGACGTTTTGAACCTGGAATCGCTCCCCCTGGTGGATATGCAATGTGATGTCGGGCAATTGTCTCTTCAGCAATTGTGTCGAGACTGATTCCGCCCAGACGAGAGGTTGTGCCAACAAAGTATTCGTCTACGACTTCTTGGGAAAGTCCAATTGCTTCAAAAACTTGCGCACCGGTGTAAGAAGCAATTGTCGAAATACCCATCTTCGACATAACTTTAAGAACGCCTTTACCTAGGCTCTTAATAATGTTGCGTACAGCCTTTTCTGGGGTAATTCCAGTGATGACACCTTGTAGAACCAGATCCTCAGCAGATTCCATCGCAAGGTACGGGTTAACTGCAGCTGCGCCGTACCCAATAAGCAGGGCTACATGGTGAACTTCGCGAACATCGCCTGCCTCAACAACCAAACCAACCTTGGTACGAGTCTTTTCCCGAATTAGATGGTGGTGAACTGCTGCAGTTAAGAGAAGTGAAGGAATTGGCGCATCTTCAGCATCGCCATCGCGGTCTGATAAAACGATGATGCGCGCACCTGCAGAAATCGCATCGGATACTTCGCGCTTGATTTCTTCCAAACGCGTATGCAGAGTATTGCCATCGCCGGAAACTGGAAAGAGTCCGCGGACAACGTATGCGGATAATCCTGGATGATCACCGTCAGCATTTACATGGATGATCTTGGCAAGTTCATCGTTATCGATTACAGGGAAGGCAAGTGAAATCTGGCGACAAGAAGAAGGACCTGGATCAAGCAGGTTGTGCTCTGGACCGATTGATCCACCCAGACTTGTAACGAGTTCTTCGCGAATTGCATCGAGAGGTGGATTTGTTACTTGAGCAAATAACTGTGAGAAGTAATCAAATAGCAAGCGTGGTTTTTCAGAGAGCGCTGCTATTGGCGTATCTGTTCCCATCGAGCCAAGCGCTTCCATTCCGTTCTTGGCCATTGGGGTAATCAAGATACGAAGTTCTTCTTCGGTATAACCAAAGGCGCGTTGACGACGAACTACAGAAGAGTGCGGGTAAACAATATGTTCGCGGGAGGGAAGTTCGGATAACTTCATAATTCCAGCGTGGAGCCATTCGCCATAAGGAGCTGCATCTGCCAGAGAATCCTTAATTTCATCATCTTCGATGATGCGACCTGCTTCGATATCAACTAAGAACATCTTGCCTGGCTGCAATCGTCCCTTGCGAACGATCTTTTCAGCAGGGAAATCCAGAACTCCAACTTCAGAGGCGAGAACTACTAAGCCATCATCAGTTACCCAGAAACGCGACGGGCGTAAACCGTTGCGATCAAGCACTGCACCAACTTGGTGCCCGTCCGTGAACGTCACACAAGCGGGACCATCCCATGGCTCCATAAGTGATGCGTGGAAGGCGTAGAAATCGCGGCGCTTCTGCGACATCGTTGCGTGATTCTCCCAAGCTTCAGGGATCATCATCAAAACAGAATGTGCAAGAGAACGTCCACCAAGATAGAGAAGTTCAAGAACTTCATCAAATGATGCAGAGTCACTGCCAGACATTTCAACTATTGGAAAAAGGCGGCTGAGATCTCCTGGTATTAGCTCGCTCGCAAGAAGTGATTCACGGGCACGCATCCAGTTGCGGTTTCCCTTAACGGTATTGATTTCGCCGTTGTGTGCAATAAATCGATATGGGTGAGCAAGTGGCCATGAAGGAAAAGTATTTGTAGAAAAACGTGAGTGAACAA
>CAZKNQ010000024.1:0-9702 GCA_964554225.1 uncultured Candidatus Planktophila sp. | reverse complement strand
TGCGCTGTCATAACCTTTATCTTCTTTGCTTTCAGGTAGACCAGCGCGCGCAGTCGCTTGTTCTAGGTTGTCGCACATAAGTACTCCAAAGCCAATTGGCTTAGAACGGCTTAGCGAAACATCCATTACTCCTTGAGTTACTCCTTGGCAGACATAATCAAAGTGTGGGGTTTCACCGCGTAGAACCAGCCCAACGATTACAGCGACATCAAAGCCTTCATCAAAAGCTAACTGCGCAGCAAGCGGAAGTTCAAAGGAGCCAGCAACGGTTCGTACCACGGGGCTAGCAATACCCGACTCTTTAAATCCTCGCACTGCTCCCGCAACTAGCGCATCGCAGATATCTGGATGCCAGGCGGCAGTGATAACAATTGCCTTCAGATGTGGCATTTGTGGAATCTTTACTTCAGGGGCATGTCCAGCCATTAGAGCGCTCCTAACGCGTGGTTTAACTTATCTCGCTTAGTTTCTAGATACTTCTGGTTATGTTTGTTTGCGATTACTTCAAGTGGTGCGGTAGTTAGAGAAATTCCAGTTGCCTTTATCGCGGCAATCTTTTCCGGATTGTTGGTCAATAAAGTTAGAGATTTTACTTTTAAGCGGTGAAGGATCTCTGCCGCATCTTCATAGGTGCGATCATCAACAGGTTGTCCGATTGAAATATTTGCCTCGACGGTATCTTGACCAGAATCCTGCAACGCGTACGCGCGGATTTTCTCAGCAAGACCTATACCGCGGCCCTCGTGATCGCGAAGATAGATGACATATCCGTGGCCGCTTTCTTCAATGAGGCGTATTGCTTCTTGCAGTTGCGGACCACAATCACAGCGCTTGGATCCGAATACATCTCCAGTTAAGCATTCGGAATGAACGCGCACTACCGGCTGACTACTTGGAGTCTGGGCAAATTTAAGAACTGCGTGTTCTGCTCCAGTTGGTGAAATATATGTGGAGATCTGCCATTGCGCGCTGCCAAGTGGAAGCTCTGCCCATTCAAGGCTTGCTACATCAGCGCTCTTCTTTTCGGGCAGTACGCGAGATAGTTCATCGATAGAGATCACTTCTAAGTCATGCGCTTTGGCAAATTCGGTTATCTGGGAACCGCGCATCATCGATCCATCATCATTTACTAATTCAGAGAGAACTGCACACGGATTAGATCCTGTTAGTTCGCATAGAGCCATACTTGCCTCGGTATGGCCACGACGTTGGTGAAGTCCACCCGGTACTGATATCAGCGGAAACACATGTCCTGGTCGTGCAAAATCTGTTGGCTGTGAATTGGCATTAGCAAGTGCACGCAGTGTGTTTGCTCGCTCGGCTGCCGGAATACCTGTTGAGCGGCCAGCGATAGCATCAACCGTAACGGTGAAAGCTGTTGTGTGGTTATCTTCATTACGCTTAACCATAAGTGGAAGTTTTAACTTCTTGGCAGTTTCCTCAGTAATGATTCCGCAGATGACACCAGATGTGTATCGAACCATAAATCCGATATTTTCAGGCGTGGCTTTATCAGCAAGGAGAATTAAATCTGCTTCGTTCTCTCGATTTTCATCATCGGTTACGACGATGAACTTCCCTGCCTTGAATTCAGACAACACTTTTTCTAAATTACTCATTTGTTATCCTGTCCACGTGCGATAAGTCTTTCAACGTACTTTGCTAGAACATCTACTTCGACGTTGAGGGGATCTGAAATCTTTTTGCCAGCAAGATTGGTCTTAGCTAGAGTTTCTGGAATTAACCAGACAGATACTTGATTTAACTCATCGTTTAACTCACCAACCGTCAGCGATACACCTTCAATACAAATAGAACCTTGTGCAACCACGTACTTCATAAGGTGGGCAGGCACTGCAATATCCATGCGCGTCCACTCTTTATCTGCCGAGATACCAGCAACTTTTGCCACTCCATCAACATGGCCTTGCACGATATGGCCGCCAAGGCGATCTTGCGTGCGGGTAGCAAGTTCCAGGTTTACAGGAGAACCAACACCAAGTGCGCCCGTTGAAGTTAGGTTGAGCGTTTGCACCATTACATCTACTTCAAAGCTTTGGCTGTCGAAAGAAGTAACCGTTAAGCAAACACCATTGACGCTAACTGAATCTCCTTGTGCTATTTGAGCGCAAATTTCAGCGCTCTTTATCTGCAACTTGGCGCTGCTTTCCTGGCGCTCAATTGCAGAAACTTGGCCGACAGCCTGTATTAGCCCTGTAAACATTAGCGCCCGCTTTCTTCAAGGTTGGCGCTCTTTACAAGCGTTATCTTCAAATCTGCACCGATTACTTCTACATCTGCGATCTCGAAATCTAAGCGATCTGAAATAGTAGCAACTCCCAAATCTGAAATTGATGGTGTGCCCGAGCCAAAGAAAGTTGGCGCCTGATACATAATTACTTCATCGATCAAGCCTGCCTTCAAGAGCGCAGTTCCAAATGTTGGTCCAGATTCAATTAACAATTGGTTAAAGCCGCGCGCCTTAGCCAAGGTGATTAGCTCTTGAAGATCACGAGATTTGATCACAACAGTCTCGGCATCGGCGTTATGAATCTGCACGTTTGAAGCAATTTCGGAGCTACCCATCACAATACGGACTGTGTTCTTGCCGGCACCTTTACTGGTTAGCAACGGGTTATCGGCTTTTACTGTTGCGGTCGAAGTAACGATGGCATCACTTTGTGAGCGAAGCAGAGCAACATCTGCTCGCGCTAGTTCGCTAGTGATCCATTTGGAAGTGCCATCTGCAGTGGCAACTTTGCCATCCATGGTTGATGCGATCTTCCAGGTAATCCGTGGACGCTCCTTAGCAATCTTGGTTAACCATGCACGATTCTCAAAGGATGCTTCTCTTTCCATTAAACCGTACTCAACTTCAACGCCAGATGCGCGAAGGAACTCTCCTCCCCCAGTGGCAATTGGATTTGGATCGCTAACTGCGTAAACAACTTTTTTGATTCCGGCGTCGATAATCGCTTGTGTGCAGGGTGGAGTTTTGCCCTGGTGGTTACATGGTTCAAGAGTTACGTAAAGGGTTGCACCCGCCGGAATATTCTTTGCCGCATTTATCGCAACGACTTCGGCATGATCGCCACCTTGATGAAAACCTTCGCTAATTAATTCTCCGCTTGCGCTAGTTATAACTGCGCCGACAATTGGGTTTGGGAAAGTTTTTCCAAGGCCAGCGCGAGCACACTCGATGGCGCGGGCCATCGCAGCATCTGCACTAATCACTTGGTTCATCTTCAACACCCTTGATCGAGATTTGGATGTTGCATCTCGGGGTGGAAAAAGCGGCGACAGCCGACGCATTAGCCCTTTAATTAAGGGTGCGACAGCTACACGTTGGTTTTCTCTCATCCGGACTTTAACCGTCGGTTCGGGAATTACACCCAATCCACCGGTCACTGGCTATGACCGGGTCGCAGACTTTAACTGCCGGTTCGAAATTACATCGACCCCGAAAAACAACTCCCTTATTCTAGCGCCCTGCTTTGAGGGCTTTCATCCAAATCTCATAAAGCGGTTTAGCAGCCGCCTGCGTGGCGGTCATTACCCCACCTTTTTCAGGAAATAGGTTCTGTTTTCCATCTTCATCCCAGACTGCGCCACCTGCTTCGGCAACGATTAAAAGTGATGCCAAGTGATCAATCGGACTGAAATGTCCAACGATCGCACCAACACCACGCGCGAGTGCCGGGCCAATTATCGTTAGCGTGCCAGAACCCATGATGCGCATTGTGCAATATTGCTCTGCAAGTCCATCAAGTAATCCGAGCATGCCCGGCCAAGGTTGATATGCCGCAAGTTCGGTAGAAACAATCCGCGAAGCCAATGGGTTTTCAATGCCGCTTTGATCTTCAATAACTAACGGTTTGCCATTTCGTTTTGCACCTTTGCCACGTTGTGCCTCATACAACTCATCACGCCATGGATCAATTACGACTCCAACTAAGACATCGCGATTATGTGCTAGACCAAAACAAAATGAGGTCCAAGGTAAACGGTTAGCAAAATTGGTTGTTCCATCGATCGGGTCGAGATACCAAGATGGAGTATCGGCAAGGTAAGCGCCTCCCATTTCTTCACCGACAAAGTTATGTCCTGGCAAATTTGCTGCAATTACTTCACGGACATGGGCTTCAATCATGACATCAATTTCAGTGACGATATCGGCGGCATTTGTCTTTAACTCAATTTTTCCAGGATCCATATTGCTCGCGACGAGAATCGCCCATTTGCCGAGATCGCGGGCAATGACCATTGCACGATCAATATCAATTTCCTCGATCTTCATCTGCTTCGGGCCAGACGTATCCATCTTTGGATTTTCAGCGATTACCTTCTGTAATTGATTTAAATAGTTAGTAGTAATTGAGTCAACCCCGATAGCTGCGGCCCAGCGCATGGTGGCCTCATCATCAACGGTCCATACAGCAACCTTAAATCCAGATTTATGGAGCTCATTTACAGTTTTTTGGGTGACAAATGAATAATGCAAATTGATAAATTCTGGTTGCAAAATATCGGTCTCAGCCTTTGTAGGAAGAGCCAGCTTGTCCCATGGCATCCAGATGCGCGCCTTAGGTGATAGCGAACGGATGGTGCGCATGCCTTCGAAATTTCCACACCAAAAAATTTGTTCTTCAGTAAGCGGGCCACTAGCAACAACTTCATAAGCCAGTCTTGCTGGATCTGGTTGCTCCATATCAATCATCAAAATTGATTTGCTGCCGACAAATAACTTTAAGACATCAATTAATAGCGGGATGCGATCTTGCCCGTGGCCGAGTTGCGATATCTGCGCCCAATCCATCTCAGTGCTTTCTTTGGTAATTCCCCACAGGCGTTCGAGATTTGAGTCATGTAGAACAATTACCTTGCCATCACGAGTTATGCGAACATCTATTTCAACGACTTCAGCGCCAGAATCAATTGCACTTTGAATAGCGATAATTGTATTTTCACGAAAGCGACTGGAATCACCGCGATGCGCGCAGGCGTACGTCTTAGATTTTGATTCAGGCATAAGTTAAGCGGTTCTAACTAGCTTGCCATCCTTATAAACCAACGCTTTATTAACTTTTGCAAAACCAGAATCCCCAACTTTTGGAACATCCACCGAGATAAAGGCGCGGAGTGAGGCATCGGCGCGCTTTAGATAAACCTCATAGAAGTGGCCACGCGGCACAACTAATTCCACTGTTGCTGGATAACTACCAGGTACCTGAGTTTTTGAAAATGTAACATCTTCAGGGCGAATGCCAACAACTTCATTGCCGGCAATAATTTGTCCATCACCGAAACTTCCTTCAATGCGGTTTAGGCTTCCGATAAAATTGGCGACATATTCAGTTGCTGGTCGATCGTAAAGTTCTTGCGGAGTGCTGAACTGTTCGATACGACCATCGTTCATAACCGCAATACGGTCTGAAATTGAGAGCGCTTCATCTTGATCGTGGGTCACGATTACCGTTGTAATTCCGAGGCGACGTTGTAGATCACGGATATCTTCACGGACTTTTACACGCAACTTAGCGTCAAGGTTTGAGAGCGGCTCATCTAAAAGCAAGATATCTGGCTCTTGAACCAAGGCACGCGCTAGCGCAACGCGCTGTTGCTCTCCGCCTGAGATCTGGCCAGGGCGTGAATCTTTATGGTGCATCAAATTAACGACAGAAAGGACATCATGAACACGCTTTTCAATCTCAGCCTTGCCCATCTTACGAATCTTTAGCGGATAGGCAACGTTTTTAAATACTGTCATATGTGGCCAGAGCGCATAATTTTGGAAAACCATCGCACTTGGACGCTTTTCTGGTCCAAGTTTGGTTACTTCTTTACCTGCCAAATTTACCGTGCCTTTTTCAGGAATTAAAAAGCCGGCGATCATACGAAGGGTTGTTGTCTTGCCGCATCCTGATGGGCCAAGCAGAGAGACCATCTCGCCTTTTTCAACGGTTAAGTTGAGATTATCAATGATCACGCGTCCACCAAGAATCTTGGTTAAGCCGATGAGCTCTAGACCTTGCGTTGCGTTACTCATTTTAAGCCTTTCGTAGTCATCACTTGATTTGGAAACCTTCTGCTAGCTGTCCACCAATAATCTGCTTGCGCGCCAACCCAATCAAAATCACTGAAGGGACTGCCAACAAGATTGAGAAGACCGCTGCGATTTGAACAGGGTAGGTAAGTACCAGCGAATACATCTCAGTTGGCATTGTAAAGATCTCTGGAGAACCAACTAGGTAGGTTCCTTGCGCCTCATCGAAGGCGGAGATAAATGACATAACCATCGCAACGAGAATTCCCGGCAAGGCTAGTCTGAGTGTGATGCCACGGAAAACTCGGAATTTAGAAGCACCGGCATCGCGCGCAGCTTCTTCTAAGTTCTTTGGTACTGCGGCAAATGCGGCTGCTGGAATCCAGGTCATGTAGATGATTGTGCCAAGCAATTGGATGATGATTACGCCCACCATAGTGCCCATCAAGTTAAGTGTGTAGAAGAGCGTTGCAATCGATGCGAAAAGACCTAACTTTGGAAATGAGTTGGCGGCAAACATTCCGATGAGAAATACCCGACGACCGATGTAGTTATAGCGCGCTGCAGCATAAGCTGCAGGTAGACAAATAACCGCTGATACTAGAACCACTATTGGGGCGGTAATGAATGAGTTGCGGATCGCTTCCACCATGGAAGGAGTTTCAAAGACGCGTCTCCACCAGATTAAAGTCCAACCATCTGGCTTTAAACTTGGGAAGGTCCAAGTAGTGCTAAATGCTTGCAGAGCCAGCCAAACTAGCGGCCCTAAGATAAAAACAGCCATAAATGCTACGAACGAACCGATCAAGAAGCGTGTAATCAAAGATCCAGATTGGAGATTTAAACCATTATCGCGTTTGGCCATTAGATTCTTCCGCTCTGTTTAGCGCTTCGAATATTTGCCCAGATATATAGGACAGCGATTCCGGATGCCGCTGCGAAGATAACAAATGCCATAACGATTGATTGTTGTGGCCTGTTATATGCTGTAAAGAAGTTAGATATTTCAACACCCAACATGGTTGGTTGGTTAGGTCCTAGAAACAGTGGGACCGTAAATGAACCCATGATGCCGATCGCGGTAAATGTTCCGGCGATAACGATTGGTACAAAAGCTAGCGGTATTAGAATGGTGCGAACGATGCGCATAAAACTAGCCCCGGCATCTTGAGCGGTTTCAATTAGAGCGTTCGGTACGGATTGAAGGCCAGAGGTGATCATCAAAATTGCAAAAGGCAACGACGTCCAAATTGTTCCAATGATTATGGCATTACGAGTGGCAGTTATAACCGGAAAATCAATTCCAAATTGCGCCATGATAGTGCGCATAAATCCAACACCGTTATAAAACTGTGCGATGGCATACGCAGCGATAACAACCGGTACAAAAAGTGGAACCAGTGAGAGCATGCTCAAGATTGATGCTAGCTTGCCACCCTTAATACGTTGATAAAGGCCCATACCCATCGCCATTGCTAAAACTATTGTGGTTGATACAAAAGTGACCACCAAAGTCAGAATAAAGTCGGGCCAAAAACGCTCGTCTTTAAATACTGCGGTATAGGCCTGTGCAGTGCCCCACCAATTCTCTTTTGAATATACATCTTGACCGATAATTGAAATTACTCGGTTAGGTCCGCTGGTATATCCAATACTGAATAAAAATGCGACCAGAATTGGTAAGCCAACAAAGAAAATTACTACCAAGACTGGTGGTAGCGCCATGAAAAACCCAAGAGTGGAGAGCTTTGCGGCTTTTACCTCCGCAAAGCCCTCCTTTGTGGCAACAATGTTAGTTGTCGCCACTAGTACCTCTCGAGCTTTCTAACTTAGCTTTTTGTTTCAAGTAATTACTTACCTGGAACGTTTAGGGACCAAGCGCTCTTCAGATCATCTGAGTTCGCTGGGAAGTAAGGAGAACGCATATCCGCTACGTCAACATCCTTGAAGTTCTCATACAGAGTCTGATCTAGCTTCTTACCATTTACAACTGGGATGCCCTTCATGGAGCTAGCCATGATTGCGTTCTGCATCGCAGGTGATAGTACGAAGTTTGCAAGCAAACGTGCACCAGTGCGGTTGGAACCATTGATTGGGATACCAAGGGTTGCTGGTCCACCGGTAAGTGATGGGCTCCTGATTGCAGTTACCTTGATGTGAGCTGGCATTGTGCCGGCTGCCTTGGCTGATGCGAATTGATCTGACCAAACTGTTCCCATATCAATTTCACCTGTTGAAAGTAGGTTCAAGGTTGCAGCGTTATTTGCTGGGTATGTTCCATTCTTTCCATAGGTGTACTTGTTTAGATCCTTGAGAGTATCTAGACCCTTGGCCCACTTTGCCTGGATATCTTTATTGGCCGCAGTGGTCATTAGGTCACGCTCTTCTGGCGTCAAGTTCATATCCACCACAGTCTGAACGAATGAATAACCAGATCCACCACCTGAAGGGACGTTATAGCTGAATTTGCCAGGGTTGGCTTTGATCCACGCTAGAACTTCATCCAATGTCTTTGGAACTTTGGTTACATTCTTTGAATTGTAAGCAAGAAGAACTGTTGAAGCGCGGTAAGGAATAGTGCCAACAGCCTTTGCCAAGACTTTCTTACTTACTTCTTTGATATTTGGCATAAGGGTTGGGCTTGGGCGATATAGAAGTCCACCTTGTGATAGTCGTACTGCTATGCCACCATCAACTAGGTCAACACCTGGGTCGCGGCGAGTCTCTTTTGCTGCAACGATCTTGGCAAATGTCTGAGCATCGCGAAGTCCGTTTCGGTCAAAAGTAACATTTACTTTGTAGCCAGGATATTCCTTTTCAAATGCTGGAATCAGAACTGTGTTCCACAAGGTTTGCACATTCGTGTCCGCAGAGATCAAGAGCTCAACAGTCTTAGGGTCTGCTGCTGGCGCACTTGGCGCTGTAGTTCCGAGCGCAAAAGCCGCGACAACTGCGACAACTGCGGATCGCATTAATTTAGATTTAATCACTGATTTCCCCCGAATTCAGATAAAGGAAGCGGGATATGTCCCTCTTCTGAACATAACTTATTCCTGCCTAGACCCCTAGTCAACGAACTCGCCTCGTTTTTAAGTGTCTAATGGGTGAAAAATGCAAGACTTACCCCATGAGCAATACTTTAAGAGCGGCAATAATCGGATATGGACTAGCCGGCAGAACTTTTCATAGTCAGTTATTGAATTGCGCAGGTTTTGAAATAGCGGGGGTCATGGTCACAAACGGCCAGAGACGAGAGCAGCTAGCAAAAGATTTTCCTAGTGCATCTGCAGTCACGACCATTAAAGAAGTCATCGCCTTAAAGCCCGATCTTGTAGTTATTGCATCCCCAAATATTTTTCATGCTTCTCAAGCAATTGAGTTTTTAAAAGCAAAAATTGCAGTAGTCGTTGATAAACCAATGGCTTTAAATGCTTCAGAAACTTCAGAAATAATTGAGGTATCTCGGGCTGAAGGGGTTCCAGTAACGACATTTTTTAACCGGCGTTGGGATAGCGATTCATTAACAATCAAAAAAATTCTTGCAGAAGGGATTTTAGGAAATATCTTCAGGTTCGAAGCTCGCTTTGAGCGCTTTCGCCCGCTAGGTAATCCTGATTCGTGGCGAGAACGTCTTAAAGGTTCTGAAGGAGGGGGGAAAT
>CAZKNQ010000023.1:0-9708 GCA_964554225.1 uncultured Candidatus Planktophila sp. | reverse complement strand
TCGCGCAGGTCCATCGCCCACAATTACCAGTTGGAAATCTGGGTGACGATCAATAACTTCTAGATCACTTACTCGCTTCTCGTTTGCAAGACGCCCCACGTAACCAACTAGATATTTAGGTGACGGTTTTCTGCCACGGCTTGTTAAAAGTTCGCTGCGGAAAA
The DNA here is from genome assembly GCA_964554225.1 of uncultured Candidatus Planktophila sp. Taxonomy (GTDB): domain Bacteria; phylum Actinomycetota; class Actinomycetes; order Nanopelagicales; family Nanopelagicaceae; genus Planktophila. The sequence continues at coordinate 9,544 of CAZKNQ010000023.1, read as the reverse complement.
CTGCTTCAAATTTTTCTGGCTGGAAGTTTTCAATGTTTACCCCACGCTGCCAGAGTTTTACATTTTTAACGCCAGAGTTTTCAAGATCGCGGCAAGCCCAAGTTGAAGGCGCAAGGGTGAGGTCGGTATTTGAATGAATTCGTGCCACCCAGCGTTTCAGAGTTGCATGCGCAATTGTTAAACCGTAATGGCGAGCAAAGCCTGCGATATCAGTTTGATAAACTGAAACAGTTGGTATGCCGGCCTTCTTCGCTAACCGTGCAACGTAATGGCCTAAAAAGATTGGTGAGGCAAGATGGATTACATCTGGTGCAAATCCTTCGATAAATGGTTCAAGAGTTCGCTGCGGAAGCCCCATCGGAATCAACTTCTTCATATCGATACTTGGAACGTGCTTGATTTTGTATCCGCAATATTCATTTGGTGCGTTCTCGCTCTCAGGTGCGATCACAAGCACCTGATGCCCATGTGATCTGCAGAATTCGAGCAGGCGAAGTACTGAGTTGGTTACGCCATTTATTTGCGGAAGGAAGGCCTCCGTTACGACAAGTATTCGCAGCGGGGTGGCATCCTTAACTTCCAAAGCCTCTTGATATTCCAACATGGCTCAAAGATTGAGGGTTAAAGCCAACTGAATGGAGCCTGTGAGGTTAAGTGTTGGCAAATGAAAGATGAAGTATTGGTTGAGGGTTTTGCGCTAGCGGAAAATGCTACTGGTCGGTAACATCTGCGCTATGAAGATTGCCGTATGCGTAAAGCAGGTTCCAGATTCATGGGCCGAGAAGAAGATGGTCAATGGAGTACTCGATCGCGAGAGCGTTGATGCAGTACTTAATGATCTAGATGAATATGCCGTTGAAGAAGCGCTGCGTATCGCAGAAGCTCACGGCGGAAACGAAGAAGGCGGCGCAAATACCGTCACGGTGATTTCAATGGGGCCAGAACGCGCAACCGAAGCGGTTCGTAAAGCGCTATCAATGGGTGCAGATGATGCAATTTTGGTAACCGACGTCGCACTCGCCGGTGCAGATGCGCTCGCAACTTCTGGAGTTCTGGCCAAAGTGATTTCAGATGGCGGCTATGACTTAGTAATTTGTGGAACTGAATCAACTGATGCGCGCATGAGCGTTGTACCAGCGATGATCAGCGCTCGCCTGGGTTGGGCGCAGTTAACCTTCGCATCAAAAGTAACAGTTGATCCTGCAGGATCAGTTGCAATTACTCGCGTTACTGAAGCCGGGGTAGATGAAATCTCTGCGGCATTTCCTTGTGTGATTAGCGTTGTTGAAAAGATCAACGAACCACGTTACCCATCATTTAAAGGCATTATGGCTGCGAAGAAGAAGACCATTGAACAGAAAGATTTAGCAGCAGTTGGCGCCAATGCGCAAAACGCTTGGTCACAAGTAAATGATGCAACCCCGCGCCCACCACGTGCTGCAGGTATAAAAGTAAACGATGAAGGTAACGGCGGCGAAGCGCTGGTTAACTTCCTAGCAGAGAAGAAGTTGATATGAGCAAAGTATTTATTCTCGCTGACTTTTCAGGCGAAAAAGCAAGTAAAACAACGGCAGAGCTAGCAACCGCTGGCGCACGCATTGGTTCAGTTACAGCAGTTGTTCTTGCTGCTGCCGGCAAAGGTGCAGCGCTCGCTGCAACCGTAAATCAAGGTCCGATCGCCAACGTTTTGGTGGTCGAATCAGATGACTTTGCACAATTTGGAGTCGCTGCATCTGCCGATGCTCTAGCAAACCTAATCAAAGAAAACTCTCCATCTGCAGTGCTAATTGCATCTCATGCCTTCGGTAAGGAAGTTGCCGCTCGCGTTGCAGTTCTTACCGAATCTGGAATCATCACAGATGCCGTTGATATCGCAGCAGATGCCACTGCAACACAGTTGGTATTCGGCGGTTCAACAACGGTTCACTCAAAGGTTTCGCACGGCACACCAATCATTACAGTCCGCCCAAATAGCGTCGAAGCTGATCTAACTTCTGCAACACCTGCGATTGAAAACGCAGCTGCTGCGATTTCAGAGGCGGCGAAGAAATCAAAGATTTCATCCTCACAACCTCCTGTTAAAGGTGGACGGCCTGAGTTAACCGAAGCAAATATCGTGGTTTCTGGTGGACGCGGTACAAATGGAGATTTCGCAGCGGTTGAAAAATTCGCGGACGAACTCGGCGCCGCAGTTGGTGCATCACGTGCAGCAACTGATGCCGGTTGGTATCCACATTCACATCAAGTCGGACAGACCGGCAAGAGCGTTAGCCCACAGTTATATGTAGCTTGCGGAATTTCCGGTGCGATCCAACACCGCGCAGGTATGCAGACATCTAAGACAATCGTCGTTGTAAATAAAGATCCTGAAGCACCGCTCTTTGATATCGCAGATTTCGGCGTTATCGGCGATCTCTTCAACGTCTTGCCGCAGGCTACGCAGGGCATCTCAGCGAAAAAGGGTTAATTACCTTCGTCAACTAGACTGCTCCAATGAGCGTCTACCTAGATCATGCGGCAACTACGCCGATGACCGATGCTGCAATTGCAGCGATGACAAGCTCGCTCTCCAAGATTGGCAACCCTTCTTCACTTCACACACAAGGGCGCGCGACTCGTAAAGATGTAGAAGATGCGCGCGAAGTTATTGCCAAGGCGGTTGGCGCGTTACCTTCCGAAATAATCTTTACTGGCTCTGGCACCGAAGCAGATAACGCTGCAATAAAAGGTTTGTTCTGGAAATCTGGCAAGAAAGTAATTGTGATTAGCGCTGTTGAACATCATGCGGTTCTAGATCCGGCACGTTGGTTAGTCGAACATGAAGGTGCTGAGCTAATCGAAATCCCAGTAACCAAGACAGGTTTAATAGATTTAGGCTTTCTAAAGGAGTTAATCGAAAAACGCGGCAAAGAGATCGCGCTGATTTCGGTAATGCACTCTAATAACGAAACCGGTGTGATTCAACCAGTTGCCGAAGTTGTAAAGATCGCCGGAGATATTCCGGTCCACACAGATGCGGTTCAATCATTTACCAAGACGCCACTTTCGTATAAAGAACTCGGCGTAATGTCGCTGGCGCTGAGCGCTCATAAAGTTGGTGGACCACTTGGTATCGGAGTCCTTGTGCTTCGTCGCGCCTTTGAAATTCCGGCGCTCTTGCATGGCGGGGGACAAGAGCGCGAAATTCGCAGTGGAACGCTAAATGCGCCATCGATTGTCGCCTTTGCTGCAGCTGTAGAAAGTTCAAATTATGATGCAGCGCGTGTCAGTGCGCTGCGCGATCGCTTTGAAGCTGGGCTTCGTGAGTCAGTGCCTGATGCTTACATAAATGGTGTGGATGCACCGCGCTTACCTGGCATCACAAATGTGACATTTCCTGGAACACAGAGCGATTCGCTTCTCTTGTTAATGGACTCTGAAAAAGTTTCTTGCTCAACAGGTGCGGCTTGCAGCGCAGGAGTACATCGCCCCAGCCATGTCTTACTTGCGATGGGCCACACTGAAGTAACTGCGCAATCTTCACTACGTTTTTCTTGCGGCGCTACCACCACCGAATCCGATATTGATTTTGCGTTATCTGTGCTTCCTACCGTAATTAACCGCGGCAGAGCGGCGGCATCCAAATGAAGATAATCGCAGCGATGAGCGGTGGCGTTGATTCTGCAGTTGCAGCAGCGCGCGCAGTTGAAGCAGGACATGAAGTAATTGGTGTGCATTTAGCGCTTGCTTCAAACCCGCAGAAATATCGATCAGGTGCGCGCGGTTGTTGCACCATTGAAGATTCACATGATGCCCGTCGCGCCGCAGATAAGATCGGTATTCCTTTCTATATCTGGGATATGGCCGATGAATTTCATCAAGGAGTCGTAGAAAACTTTCTCTCCGAATACGCAGCAGGGCGTACTCCTAACCCATGTCTGCGTTGCAACGAGAAGATTAAATTTGCTGCCGTGCTAGATCGCGCTAAGGCGATGGGATTTGATGGCGTTGTAACTGGTCACTATGCGCGAACCCAAGAAGGCCCAATGGGCCGAACCCTGCACCGCGCAGTTGATCCGCTAAAGGATCAATCTTATGTTTTAGCAGTTTTAAATACCGAGCAAATTAGCGGTGCGATATTTCCATTAGGTGATACTGAAAAAGTTGATATTCGAATTGAAGCTGAAGCGCGTGGTTTAGCAGTTGCGCAGAAGCCCGACAGCCACGATATTTGTTTTGTTCCATCTGGTGATAACGCAGGTTGGCTGCGCGATCGTTTAGGAAGTGAAACAGGTCCAATTGTTGATCAAACAGGTACCAAGATCGGTGAACATAAAGGCGCTTACACATACACAATCGGCCAGCGCAAAGGTTTGGGACTTACCGTTCCAACTGCTGATGGTTCGCCACGCTTTGTTTTAAAGATCGAACCAGTCACAAATACTGTGGTCGTTGGTTCCCGTGAAGAGCTAGCAGTTAGCCAATTGATAGGTGAGAAAACTATTTGGTGTGGTCCAGCCATTGATGAGAAACCACTTCGTGGTTTTGTTCAAGTTCGCGCCCATGGCGCACCACTTGATTGCACTTATTACTATGCAGATTGCCGTTTAATTGCAGATTTAGATAAGCCGCTACTGGGTATCGCCAATGGTCAAGCGATGGTTATTTACGATGGTGATCGCGTAGTGGGTTCAGCAACAATTTGTGAGAGCGCATGAGCAATCAAGCACGCCATCGCATCACCGAGTTAACTAACGAAATCCGCGATCACCAATTTAAATATTATGTTTTAGATGCTCCAACAATTACCGATGCGCAATTTGATGCCCTGCTAAAAGAGTTAGGGGCGCTAGAAGCCAAGCACCCGGAGCTACTTGCACCAGATTCACCATCACTAGGCGTGGGTGGGGGATTCTCAACCACCTTTGAGCAACACGATCACATCGAGAAGATGATGAGCCTTGATAACGTCTTTGATAATCAAGAGCTGGCCGCCTGGTTTGATCGCGTTGAAAAAGAGATCGGTGAAACTTCTTACCTCTGCGAGCTAAAGGTAGATGGCCTTGCTATCAACTTACTCTTTGAAGATGGTCAGTTAACTCGCGCGCTAACTCGCGGAAACGGCGTTACTGGTGAAGATGTAACCCTTAACGTTAAAACCATTAAGGGATTGCCACACACGCTAAGTGGCAAGAAAGTGCCAACCCGTATTGAAGTCCGTGGTGAAGTCTTCTTCCCGTTAGCAGCCTTTCAAGAATTAAATGATGGTTTAGAAGAATCTGGTAAATCGCTATTTGCGAACCCACGTAATGCCGCTGCAGGTTCACTTCGCCAGAAAGATCCGCGTGTTACCGCATCTCGCCCACTTAGCGTTGTTGTGCACGGAATCGGTGCACGTGAAGGACTTACCTTCACTGAACAATCTGCAGCCTATGAAACCTTGAAAGGTTTGGGCTTGCCAACAAGTGAGCGCTTTAAAGTCTGTGGTTCGCGCGCTGAAGTTGAGAAATTCATTGAGTATTACAACGAACATCGCCACGATGTTGAACACGAGATTGACGGCGTGGTTATCAAAGTAGATTCCATTGCAGAACAAGAAAAACTCGGCTTTACTTCACGGGCACCGAAATGGGCGATCGCTTACAAGTATCCGCCCGAAGAGGTAACTACAAAGTTGTTAGATATCAAAGTCAGCGTTGGTCGCACTGGTCGCGTCACACCTTTTGCATATATGGAACCCGTTAAAGTTGCCGGATCAACGGTTACCAATGCGACCTTGCATAACGCGCAAGAAATCGAACGCAAAGGCGTGTTGATCGGAGATGTCGTAATTATTCGCAAAGCAGGCGATGTCATCCCTGAAGTCCTTGGCCCAGTTCTTGATATGCGCACCGGTAAGGAGCGCGCCTTCGTTATGCCAACGAAATGCCCTGATTGCGGTTCTGCGCTGCGTGCCATCACTGAAGGCGATGTCGATATTCGCTGCCCAAATACCCAGAGTTGCCCAGCGCAGTTACGTGAGCGTATTTACTACATCGGCTCACGTGCAGCGCTAGATATTGATGTGATGGGTTATGAAGCAGCAAACGCGCTATTAACCGATGCGATAATTATTGATGAGTCTGATTTATTCGGTTTGACCAAAGATAAGTTAATGCGCTCTGAATTCTTTACTAAGAAAGATGGCAGCGCAGGAAAGAATATTGAAAAGTTACTGGCCGCTCTGGAAGAGGCTAAGTCACGCCCACTTTGGCGGGTAATTGTTGCGTTATCTATTCGCCACGTTGGACCAACAGCGGCGCAAGCGTTAGCAAATACTTTTGGAGATATACATGCGATCGCTAAAGCAGGTGCGCAAGAGCTCGCTGATATCGATGGCGTTGGGGAAACCATCGCCCAATCCATCATCGAATGGTTTGCCGTTGATTGGCACCGCGAAATAATCAAAAAATGGGAGAAAGCGGGCGTATTAATGCAGGCGCAAGCAACTGCTGATCTTCCGCAAACTTTGGCCGGTCTTACCTTTGTTGTAACTGGCGGGTTAGAGAAATTCACACGTGATTCAATCGCCGAAACAATTACCGCCCATGGCGGCAAGCCAGCTAGTTCAGTCTCAAAGAAAACAGATTATGTGTTGGTCGGCACAGATCCAGGATCTAAGTTGGCCAAGGCGCAAGAACTTGGCATCACCATCATCGATGAGGCGCGCTTTTTAGAGTTACTAGACGGGCAGGGGTAGTCTGTACCCATGATTAACCTTGCATCTGAATACGCACGCGAACTTCCGGCATCACCAGCGGCTTTCGGCGTCGGTACCTTTATCGTCTTCGTGATCTGCCTCTACCTAGTACTTCGTCTAGATCAATAATTTTTCTTTTTAGGGAAATTTAATTTGGCAAAAATTGCTATCTACGGCGGGACATTTGACCCTATTCATTTAGGTCATCTTCACGTAATTACCGAGTTACTAACTCGCGAGATAGCCGATCGAATTTTATTAGTTCCGGCAGGACAACCGCGTTTGCGAGATCAAGAACCTGTTGCGTCAGGTTCAGATCGTCGAGCAATGTGCCAAGCGGCGCTCAAGGATTTAGCTCCTGAAATTGCTAGCCGCGTGGAAGTAAATCCAATTGAAATTCTGCGCTCCGGGCCGAGTTACAGCATCGATACTGTAGAAGCAGTGGCTCAAACTTATCCAGGAGATCAGATACTTTTAATTTTAGGCACAGATGCCTTTAGCAAGATCGCAGATTGGCATCGCAGCAAAGAATTACAGGATATGGTCGACTTCATTGTTATAGATCGTCCCGACTTTCCAGGTTCGCCGAATCTGGATATCAACGCGCTCAACGTATCTGCAACTGCGATACGCGCTGGTGAGATAGAAAGTGTTTCACCGCAGGTAGCCGCTTATATAAAGGAGCACAACCTCTATGCCCGCAAGTAAGAGCGTTACTGAATTAACTCAAGTTGCAGCTCGCGCTGCCGCTGAAAAATTTGGTACAGAGATGATCGCTATCGATCTATCAGATCAAATGGTGCTTTCGGAAGTATTTCTAATTATTACCGGTGCAAATATTCGCCAAGTCGATGCCATTGCCGATGAAGTTGAAGAAAAACTCCGGCTAATTGGTGAAAAGCCAGCCCGCCGCGAAGGTACCGACGAGTGGGTGTTGCTCGATTATTCAGATCTAGTTGTACATATCCAAAGTAGCGAACTTCGCCGTTATTACATGCTTGATCGCCTTTGGAATGATTGCCCAACAATTGAACTCGATGTCCTAAAGGAAACTGTGGCTGATGGCAGGTAAAAACAATCGCATTCTACTCTGGCGTCATGGTCAGACAGATTGGAACGTTGTTAACCGTTTTCAGGGACATTCTGATATCGAATTAAATAACGTTGGAATTTATCAAGCACAACTTGCCGCACCGATTATTGCGGGCATGGAGCCAACTGCAATTTTAAGTAGCGATCTTTCGCGTGCTCGCGTTACCGCATCGAAACTTAGCGAGATTGTAAATATGGAAGTATTAGTGGATGCAAGGCTTCGTGAAACCAACGGTGGGCATTGGGAAGGTAAGACCGGTGCGGAAAACCGCGCGGCAGATTTAGAAAATTTCGTGCGCTGGATTGATGGCAACGATAACCCCGCTGGAACAATTGGCGAACGTCGTAGCGAAGTTGCGGCTCGTGCAAGTGCAGCAATAGATGAATTTCTAGGTGATAAAGAGAATCAATTAATTGTTGTTGCAACCCATGGTGGCACTGCACGTTGTTTGATCGGCCACTATTTACATTTACCGATGGCGCATTGGGGAAAGATCGGCGGACTTTCAAATGCGCGCTGGTCTATTTTGCAGACTAGCCCTAAAGGTTGGCACTTGGCCGAACATAACGCGGGCTCTATCTTGGAGCCAGTATTCGGTGAAGAATCTGGCGCTGATGTGCCAGATCATGTGCGCTAGAGTTACCCTCTCGCAAAGTTCGGGGATATGGCGCAGTTGGTAGCGCGCTTCCATGGCATGGAAGAGGTCAGGGGTTCGAATCCCCTTATCTCCACTCACGTTTTATTTAATTTAGTTAAATCTTAGGGTTAGGAAAGTAAATGTCTATCGTCACCACAATTCCACGTGGCTGGAGTGCATCTGACATCGGTGATCTAACTGGCAAAACTTTTTTAATCACAGGAGGCACCAGCGGAATCGGTAAAGCGGCTGCGCTCGAACTTGCTCGTGCAGGTGCTCATGTAACTATCACCGCACGCGATGCCGCTAAAGGCGCTGCAGTTGTCGCTGAGATCGCTAAAGAACGCGTTGACTTCAAGCTCCTTGATTTAGCAGATTTAGCATCGGTTAAGAAATTTGCTAAAGAATTCACCAAGCCAGTAGATGTCTTAATTCTTAATGCCGGGGTTATGGCTACGCCATTTTCGCTTACTAAAGATGGTTTTGAACTCCAGATGGGCACAAATCATTTAGGTCACTTTGCGCTAGCGGGCTTACTTCGCGAGAAGGTAAGCCAAAGAGTTGTTGCTGTTTCATCACAAGCTCATCGCGCCGCCCGAATCTCTGGAATAACTTCGGATGAGTTGCGCAACCGTGCTCGCGGAATTGGCGCATATAACCCTTGGTCGGCTTATTCCTTGAGCAAACTTGCTAACTTACTTTTTATTCATGAATTTGAACGTCGCAGCAATCGTAATAACTGGAATATCGAAGCAGTAGCTGCGCATCCCGGTTATGCCGCAACCAATTTGATCAGCGGGGCTACGGTGCAAGATCGCGCCGGTGCACTTGCCAACGCTTTATTTGCACAGAGCGCCGGACGTGGTGCGCTACCAACGCTCTGCGCCGCAACTTATCCGGGGCTTTATGGCGCCTCATATATCGGGCCTGATGGATTTATGGAGATGCGCGGTTATCCAAAACTCACCCGTGCCGCAGCAATTGCATATGATCAACAATTAGCTGCGCAATTATGGAGCGTTAGCGAAGAACTGACTGGCATTACTTGGGGCTAAAGCCCGATAAACTAAGTTAATGACCACTCCACGCGATGAAC
>CAZKNQ010000022.1:0-9864 GCA_964554225.1 uncultured Candidatus Planktophila sp. | reverse complement strand
AAGAAGGCTCGTAAGCGTTCGCAATACAGCAAGCGTTAATTTCAAAGGCGCCCCAACGTGGCACTCTTTGGAACCGATGGAATACGTGGCTTAGCCAATCGTGATTTAACAGCTGAATTAGCGTTAGATGTCGCTGTTGCCGCTGCACATATTCTCGTCGAAACAAATTCTGATAAATCACACCGTCCTAAAGCGGTTGTAGGCCAAGATTCTCGCGCCTCAGGAGAATTCCTAGAAGCAGCAGTAGTTGCTGGTTTAACAAGCGCCGGCGTTGATGTTTATCGCGTTGGAGTTCTACCAACTCCAGCAGTTGCACATTTAGTTGCCGAATCCGGCGCCGACCTCGGCGTAATGATTTCAGCATCACACAACCCAATGCCCGATAACGGAATTAAGTTATTTTCTCGCGGTGGTGGAAAGTTAGATGATGCCATTGAGGCAGCAATCGAAGCGCGCATCGGCGAACCATGGGAACGCCCAACTGGCAGCGGTGTGGGTCGAGCAATCAACGATAACACCGCTCGCGAACGCTACATCAGCCACCTGCTCTCTTCAGTATCTACTCCCCTTAAGGGTTTAAAGATTGTTGTTGATTGCGCAAATGGCGCATCATCATATGTGGCACCTGAAACTTACCGACGCGCTGGCGCAGAAGTAATCTCGATCTTTGATGCGCCAGATGGTTGGAATATCAACGATGATTGTGGCTCAACACATTTGCACCAACTTCGCACCGCAGTACTTCGCGAAGGCGCTGACTTTGGAGTCGCTCACGATGGCGATGCCGACCGCGCTCTTGCTGTAGATGCGCAAGGCAACGAAGTCGATGGTGATGTCATCATGACTATCTTGGCGCGCGGATTTAAAGCATCGGGATCTCTGAAGGAAAACACCATTGTCGCAACCGTTATGAGCAATCTTGGTTTCTTTCATGCAATGAAAAACGCTGATATCAAAGTCGAAACAACGGCAGTCGGAGATCGTTATGTTCTAGAGAAGATGTTGGAAAAAGGCTATTTTCTTGGTGGAGAGCAATCTGGCCATTTGATTATGCGCGATTTTGCAACAACTGGTGATGGAATTTTGACCGCACTGGCCTTGGCGCAAGAAGTTGTTAAATCAGGACAAACTCTTCAAGAGTTGGCATCTACAATGGTGCGCTTCCCACAGGTTTTAGTAAATGTTAAGAACGTTGCTAAAGAGCAACTTGCAGATTCTGTAGCGATTAAGGCAGCAGTTTCAGCGGCAGAGGCAAAACTTGGCGAACATGGTCGCGTTTTATTAAGAGCATCTGGCACTGAACCGCTTGTCCGCGTGATGGTTGAAGCCCAGAGTGATAACCTAGCCAGCGAAATAGCAAACGACTTGGCAAAGGTCGTTCAATCAGAGCTGGGGTAGATAACAGTGTGCGGAATTGTGGGTTACACAGGGCCACAGTCTGCAATTACTCCGCTCATCGAAGGTCTGCGTCGCCTTGAATATCGTGGCTACGACTCAGCCGGAATCGCACTTGGTACAACGGGCGCTCTATTTATTGAAAAGCGCGCCGGTAAGTTAACAAATCTTGAAGGCTCTCTTCCTGCAAATATGCCGGTTGTTCACTCTGGCATCGGCCACACTCGTTGGGCAACTCATGGTGGACCAACCGATCGTAATGCGCATCCGCATACTGACAATGAAGGAAAACTCGCCGTTATCCATAACGGAATCATCGAGAATTACTCAGAGCTAAAGTCCGAACTCCAATCCCGCGGCCACGAATTTTCATCTGACACTGATACCGAATCTGTTGCCCATTTACTCTCCGAACTACGTAAATCACATGACGGCGATCTGACCGCAGCAATGGTCGATGCAGTGAAACGGCTTCGTGGCTCATTTACCTTAGTGGCAGTGCACGCTGATGCCCCTGAAGTAATTGTTGGCGTTCGCCGTAATTCACCTCTCGTTGTTGGTTTAGGCGATGGCGAAAACTTTATGGCCTCTGATGTTGCAGCCTTTATCGATTACACCAAGCGCGCGGTAGAACTTGGCCAGGACGAGATCATCACCATGACTCCTGCAGGCATAAGCATTATCGGCCTGGATGGCAAAACGATTGCGCCCAAGGAATATGCAATTACTTGGGATTCGGCATCTGCGCAAAAAGGCGGATATTCACATTTCATGCTCAAGGAAATCTTCGAGCAACCCAAGGCCGTTGCCGACACTTTGATTGGCCGTTTAACAGATAATGGCAAAATCGAACTAGATGAATTACATATGTCAGAGGCTGAAATTAAAGCACTGAAGAAGATTGTCGTAATTGCCTGCGGAACTGCTTATCACGCAGGAATGATCGCTAAGTATGTAATTGAAAAATGGGCGAAGATTTCTGTAGAAGTAGAAATCGCTAGCGAATATCGCTACCGCGATCCGATTATTGATTCCAGCACTTTAGTTATCGCGATTTCTCAATCTGGGGAAACGATGGATACCTTGATGGCGATCCGCCATGCCAAGGCAGCTGGGGCGCGAGTGCTTGCGATCTGCAATACCAACAGCTCAACTATTCCGCGCGAATCCGATGCCGTTCTCTACACACATGCTGGTCCTGAAATTGCAGTCGCTTCAACTAAAGCGCTGCTAACCCAGATCGTTGCCGTTGATTTAATTGGTCTGCATTTGGCACAGGTACGTGGCGAACTTACAGATTCCCAGGTTCGCGATCTATATAACGAGATGCTCGAACTACCGGGAAAGATCGAACAAATCCTCGAAACCGTAGAACCGCTTCGCGCGCTAACACGCACTTTCGCAAAATCCGAAACCGTTCTCTTTATCGGACGCAATATTGGTTACCCAGTTGTTCTCGAAGGCGCTTTGAAGTTGAAGGAACTCGCATATATCCACGCCGAAGGATTTGCTGGGGGAGAACTTAAGCATGGTTCGATAGCTCTGATCGATGCTGAAAAGGGAACGCCAGTAATCGCAATCTTGCCTTCTGGTAGCGATCACTCGCTAGATGAAAAGATGTTGAGCAATATCCAAGAAGTTAAAGCTCGTGGTGCGCGCGTAATTGTCATTGCCCATGAAGGCGCTGAAGTAGTTGGCGCCGAACACATCATTCGCATCCCAGCATGCTCATCGCTATTCCAGCCAATCTTGGCCACAGTTCCGCTACAAGTCTTTGCCTACGAAATGGCGATTGCGCGCGGCAATGATGTTGATCAGCCACGCAATTTAGCTAAATCAGTAACGGTCGAATAATTATGCAGGCAGTACTCGATACGCGTCGCGCCCAGATGGTGCGCGCTGTGCGCTGGTCTGCTGCCCTATTTGCTGGATTTCTCTTAATTACTCATCAAGTGATTATCAACGGTCCATTAATCGAAATAGATAAGTGGATCCATAATTTAGAACGCCCTGAATTTCGTGGCGTAAGTGGATACATTATTCGTAGATTAGATGACCTTGGTTTACGTGGCGTTACAGCTACCGCACTTCTTATCGCTGCCTTCTATATTGCCCGCCGCTTTAAAACTTGGCGGCCGCTGAATTTAGCAATTCTCTCGTTGATCTCACTTAACGTCGTTGTCGGTCTCTTTAAATTTGGCTTAGGACGGACCAAGCCGAAAGTTGGAATTGATCTGCTTCACTTTGGTGGAATGTCATACCCAAGCGGACATGCTTCAAATGCAATCCTTACTTGGGGAGTGCTTGCATATTTGATCTATCGCTATGCCCACGTTGATCGCTACCGTGGTCGCTTGGCTAGCGCTGGAGTAGCCACAATTAGCATGACTGTTTGCATAGTCTCGTTAATCCGTGACACCCATTGGTTCTCAGATCTACTTGGTGGATTATTTATCGGTGGAGCTTTACTGGTTTTGGTAATCGCCGTGGATCGCTACTACCCATCTAATAGCCAACTCTCGTAACGCCAATTAGACTCGACCCCATGATTGATGGGATCGGAATAGATGTCGTAGATATCGAGCGCTTCTCCCAATCTCTCGAACGCACCCCATCACTTCGTGAAAAACTCTTCACTCCTGCCGAGCAAGTAAAACCAATTCATTCACTGGCAGCACGCTTTGCTGCGAAGGAAGCGTTAGCGAAAGCGCTTAATGCCGGCCACGGCCTTGCTTGGCATGAGGCCGAAGTTATAAATCACGAGAGCGGTAAACCAGATTTTCTCTTTCGCGGTGAGATTGCAGAACTAGTAGATGGGGCGCGCGTGCACCTTTCCTTATCTCATGATGCTGGTATCGCATCGGCGATGGTGGTGGTCGAGCGATGACCAATCGCGCCGAAGCAGTCATAAATCTTTCTGCAATTAAAGCCAATGTGGCAACGTTAAAAGCGAAAGCTGGCGTTGACTTGATGGCAGTTGTGAAAGCAGATGCGTATGGACATGGGCTCGTTCCAGCTGCAAAAGCGGCGCTTGATGGTGGTGCAACTTGGTTAGGCGTTGCACTTCTTGAAGAAGCGATTGCCCTTCGCACATCTGGAATCACTGCTCCAATCTTGGCTTGGCTAGTTCCTCCCGGATCTGATTTCCAAAGCGCAGTCGATAACGACATCGACATCGCCGTTGCATCACTCAAAGCTCTCGCCGAAGTCGGCGCCGTTAAAGGCACCAAACGTCCACGTATTCATTTAGAAGTAGATACCGGAATGACACGTGGTGGGTTCTTAAGTGAGTGGAGCGAGATCGATGCCCATCATGTGCAAGGCGTCGAAATCGTTGGAATCTTTTCGCACTTCGCGCGCGCAGATGAACCTGGTCAGCCACAGAACCTCGAACAGTTGACTCGCTTTAAAAAGATGGTGGCAACCCTTGAATCTTTTGGCTTTAACAATTTAATTCGTCATCTCTCAAACTCAGCTGCAACCTTGGTCGATCCTTCATCGGCCTTTGACATGGTTCGCACTGGGATTGCTATGTATGGGCTTAGTCCTGATGTAAACACTCTTGGGTCATCAGAGAAACTCGGGCTAATTCCTGCGATGACGCTGCGCGCAAAGTTACATCTAGTAAAGGAAGTTCCCGCAGGAAGCCCAGTTGGTTACGGAGCTACGGCAATAACCAAATCAGATTCGAAATTAGGTGTTGTTGCTATGGGTTATGCCGATGGAATTCCACGAATTGCACAGAACGTGGGTGTGAGTTATCTGGGAAAGAGAGCACAAATTATCGGGCGAGTATCTATGGATCAATTCGTTGTCGATTTAGGCGCTGATTCAAATGCGCAATCTGGCGATTGGGTCACGGTCTTTGGAAATGGCGCCGCTGGCAACTACACGGCGGATAATTGGGGCACCGCCTCGGGCTCAATTAACTACGAGATAGTTACCCGAATCGGTCCGCGTGTGCCTAGAATCTACGAATTATGAGCGTCTTAGCGATCGCAAATTTACGAGTTAACTTCGGTGGGCTCGTTGCTCTCGATGATGTTTTCATCGACGTTGCGCCAAATTCGATCGTTGGGCTAATTGGACCAAATGGCGCAGGCAAGACAACTCTATTTAATTGCATCTCCGGATTAGTGACACCGACATCTGGTGAGATCTCAATCCACGGTAAGAAAGTTGATTGGCCAAAGAGCTACGAATTAGCCAATTTTGAAATCAGCCGAACCCTGCAAGGTGTTGGTTTATTTAGCGGCTTAAGCGTTATTGAAAATGTCATGATGGGAGTTGATAAGAAGAGTGAGAGTAATTTCTTAAAAGATCTCTTCGGGCTATCTGCAAAATCAGAACGTAAACTCCGCGCCAAAGCCGAAGACGCACTGGCTTGGGCAGGAGCCCTTGCCTTAGCGGATAAGACGCCATCCGAGTTAACGTATCCCGAAACAAAGCGAGTCTCGATTGCACGAGCGCTAGTTTCTGAACCAAAGCTCTTGTTACTTGATGAACCTGCTGCAGGGCTTGGACAAGATGACATTGATAAATTCGCTGATTTACTGCGGCAATTAAGACAACGCTGTGCAATCATCATCGTTGAACACCACGTTGATTTTATCGGTGCTATTTCAGATCAAGTCTACGTATTGAACTTTGGCAAGGTTATCTCTAGCGGTACTTTCGATACTGTAAAGCGCGATCCAGCAGTTCTTGCGGCATATCTTGGAACTTCAAATCAAAGTGGCAGCGATCACTTAGGAGCCCACGATGCTTGAGGTAAAAAATTTAGTAACTAGTTTTGGTTCAGTGATCGCACTCGATGGCGTTTCATTTACCGCTCAAGAGTCGAAGATAACCACTGTGATTGGTGCAAATGGTGCCGGTAAGAGCACTTTATTGCGCACGATCTCTGGTCTCGAGCATCCGGCTTCAGGTTCAATTACGTGGAGCGGCAAATCACTTATTGGTAAGCGCGCTGAAGATATCGTGCGAGATGGCATCGCACATGTTCCCGAAGGCCACGCCGTTATTTCTGAATTAAGCGTTGAAGAAAATATCGCCATGGGTTCGTTATTTCGTCGTCGAAAATTCAAAGCAGATGTTGCCGCTGCTCAAGATGAGATGTTTGAACTGTTTCCGCGTCTGAAAGAGCGCCGCAAGCAGTTGGCCGGAACTCTCTCGGGCGGTGAACGTCAGATGTTGGCCATTAGCCGCGCGTTAGTATCTCGCCCAAAATTATTGCTGCTAGATGAACCATCTCTTGGTCTTGCACCTTTAGTGGTCGAACAGATTATCGATTCTATAAATATTCTCTGCCGGACAACCGGGCTAACAGTTTTATTAGTTGAACAAAATGCCAATACCGCTCTTGGCGTTGCCGATCATGGAGTTCTCTTGGCGCTTGGCAAAGTAGTGGCCGATCGACCAGCAGCTGAGTTGAGGGCGGATGCCAATTTGCGCGCCGCATATTTGGGGTATTAATGGATACTTTTCTAGCCGCCCTCTTCTCTGGCACATCTCGTGGTGCCATTTACGCACTTGTTGCACTTGGCCTGGTCATCGTTTGGCGCGGTGCAGGCGTACTCAATTATGCCCAGATGGGTCAAGCGATGTTTAGTACATATATCGCATCCACCATGATTACCAATGGAAATTCTTATTGGCTGGCATTTGTAGTTGCCATTTTGGTGGGCGCCGTAATGGGAGTCTTGTTGGATGTCTTGGTCATGCGTCCACTCTCAAATAAGAAGAAGACCGAACTTTTAAGTAGCCAATCAATGCGCGCGGCAATTCCAGTAATCGCATCTCTTGGTATTTTGGGAGGTCTACAAGCTCTAGCAGGCATTATCTGGGCTGCTGAAGAACGAGGTTTTCCAGCTCCGTATGCCCAAGAAGGATTTACCGTCGCCGGCAATGTTATGCCATTTACCTCTTTCGACGTATTTGTAATTAGCGTAGTTCTTACTACTTTGGCTTTGACCTCCCTATTCTTTAAAAAGACGGGCGTGGGACTTGCGATGCGCGCTACTGCTTTGAATTCAGAAGTCGCACGACTTAGTGGAATTAAAACCAACTTCACTCGCTCACTTAGTTGGGCATTTTCCGGTGCGGCATCATCACTAGCGGGGTTATTGATTACGCCAACTTCAAACCTGTCCCCAAACACTTTAGATTTAGTTTTGATAATCGGCTTCACCGCAGCAGTTGTCGGCGGACTAGATAGCCCGGCTGGTGCTGTAATTGGCGGCTTCCTTGTCGGAATGGTGATCTCTTTTATTAGCTTCTACGACACACCAGAAGATGTCTTCTTAGCGATCTTGGCGGTATTGCTATTGGTTCTGATCGTTCGCCCACGTGGAATATTGGGAGCAAAGGATGCACGCCGTGTCTAAGGCCAAGAACCACTCAATCGCTCGTAAGAGTCTGGTTCGAACTATCTTCTTCGTCGTGGCAATTCTCTTTGCAGCATCGACTTTCGAAGCCTATAACCAAGCGCAACTTGCACTCGTTCTAATCCTTTTCATCGGAGTTCTTTCTGTAACTCTGCTAACTGGTATCTCTGGCCAACTTTCACTCGGCCAAGGCGCGTTAATGGCAGTGGGCGGATATTGCATGGCGCTCTTGATGATCAACCAGGGCTACTCGCTATGGGTTGCAATTCCTTTGGCGCTGGTTGGTTCAGCTCTTGCCGGTCTGCTCTTAGGAATTGCAGCAGCGCGATTAACTGGGCCATATCTTGCAGGTACAACTCTTGTTATCGCTCTTGCGATCCCAACTCTGGCAAACCGATTTATGTCGGTGCTTAAGGGCGATGAAGGACTACCGGTGGATGTTGGTTATCCACCGGTGTGGTTTACAAATTTATTTGGTGAACCAAGTTACGAACAATGGCAGCTCTATGTAGCACTGCCATTTGCTGCAATCGCGCTATTCCTAGCGTCCAATATTCTGCTCTCTCGCACAGGTCGTATGTGGCGCGCGATAAGAGATAACGAAACTGCAGCGGCACTGAGCGGCGTTAACTTCTCTCGCCAAAAGATATTTGTCTTCGTCGTATCCGCAACTTTCGCTGGATTATCTGGCGCTCTTTACGGGTTACGCGGTTTGGTCGGTCCCAGCGTTTACCCAGTTTCACTTTCTCTTTTACTTCTCACAGCTGCGGTTCTTGGTGGCATTCGCAGCATCTTTGGAGCCTTTATTGGAACGGTAATAGTCGTATTCCTGCCTGACTGGATCGATGCGGTGCTTCACCAATTCGAATTAAGCGAGCAAGTCTCTAACTTCATGCCCGCCCTGGTATCTAGCCTCTTATTGATATTGACCGTGGTTATAAATCCTGCCGGGGTCGCGGGTACCCACCTGCATAAACACAAGCATAAATAATTGTTATAAAGCCACTCCAGCGGGCGTGGAGCCACCCCAACACCTTCGGCGTTTCGCCGCCGCGCATTCACTTTACGTTCACATTCGGTTAAAGTGAAGCCGTTAAACCCAGTTCAGGGTTGGCAGCAATGGGGATACCTCGTTTTCTCCATTGCATTCATTGAATAGAGAAAGAGTGAATGTAGTGAGAAATCGTGCATCTCTGTCTAGATCACCGCGCAGTTTTATTTCAGCTGCCGCTGTTGTACTTGCTGGCGCTCTGGCGCTCTCAGCAGTTCCAGCGCAAGGAGCAAGCACTCCTGGTGTTTCAGCCACTGAAATTGTTCTTGGAATGCAACTACCTCAAACAGGTCCAGCCAGCCCTGGCTATAACAAAGTGGATGACGCGATGCGCGCCTACTTTGATTATGTAAATTCCAAGGGTGGCGTTTACGGACGCAAAATTACTTTGGTCGTTAAAGACGACACATACAAGGCGGGTCTAACAGTCTCTACCGCATCTGCACTGATCAACAAAGATAAAGTCTTTGCAATGGTCGGAAGCGTCGGAACCCAGACACATATCTCTGTTATCAAAGATATAAACCGTCGTGGAATTCCAGATCTATTCGTAAACAGCGGATATAGCGGTTTCTACACAGATCCAAAGAAGTACCCAACAACTTTCGGCGCCCTCGGCACATACGTGGTTGAAGCAAAGATTCTTGGAAAGCACATCAAGGAAAACTTTGCAAAGAACACTGTCGGTATCGTCTACCAAACAGATGACTTCGGCCGTAACACCGTTGAAGGACTTGCCACAGCTGGTGTGACATTCACGCCTAAGAAGACAGCAGCAACATTTATCGCTGGTACTCAGGGTTCTGGCCTTGATGCTCAGATGCAGCAGCTCAAAGATAACAACGTAGATGTTGTTGTCGTTGGTGCAGTTGCGTCAGCATTTGCTGCAGCAGTTTCTTCTGCAAACAAGATTGGCTACAAGCCAGCACAGTGGATTGTTATCTCAGTCGGTGCTGATGCGACAACATTCCAGACAATTCTTGGCGCTCGCGGAATTGCACCAGCAGTTTCTGCAGCACTTCTTGCCGGAAC